>JAJDAB010000468.1 GCA_029262095.1 Candidatus Hydrogenedentota bacterium | reverse complement strand
CGTCCTCGCGTTTCCCGGCATTTTTCGCGGCGCGCTCGATGCCAAGGCGACGCGCATCACTGAGCCAATGAAAATCGCGGCCGCCCACGCATTGGCGGATGCCGTACCCAATCCGACCGCCGACATGATTCTGCCCGACCCGCTCGATAGGACTATCGCGCCGTTAGTCGCAAAGGCTGTGGCAGAGGCCGCGGCACTCGATCAATAGTCGCGACTCGGACTAGGGGGTCGTGGGCGGTAATTCGATTTGCACCGCATCATCCCCAAAGTGCTCCGCGAGCGATTCAAAATACGCCCGCTGAAATCGGTCATAGCCAACGAGAAACCGCATCAGAAATCGCCTGAACGGATTCGGGATCGTACCCGTTTCCGCGATCGTCAAGCGTGTCTTTCCGTCCTCTTCGGTCAGCGTATATTCCCACTGCGCGGAATAAGGCGCGAGCGCATCATACACCTCGGTCTGCCACCGAGAAGGCGCATCCGCTTCCACTTCGCGAAATGAAATCGCCCCGCCGGCCGGGTCCGTTTCACGCCAAACGCGTTTACCATCGGCTGGCTCCAGCAGTTCAGACTTGTCGACGATCACATTCCATTCTGAAATGTTCTCCACATCCGCCATCACGTCCCAAACAGCTTGTCTATCAGCCGGAATCACAGCAGACAACGAAGTGGAATGATCGGCAGACAATAAAAAGCCGGTCGTCGATGCAACAAGAAAGAAGAACAACGGCATCGAAAAGATGAACGCGCAACCCATGAGTACTTTACGACGCATCGTGAGATCTTTTTGGAGAGAGTACGGGGAAACCTTTTTCTTTCGAAAAAGGCTCCCCCGATTTTCTAACCTACGCCCAGGTCATCGCGGACGTTTTCTGGAAGATGAGCACTTGCTTCAGGAAGTCGACCGCTTTCGACAGTCCTTCCATGCTCGACATCAGGCTGTCCTCATGTTCGATGCTGAGCGGTCCATCGTAGCCAACCATGCTCAACGTCGAGATGAAGTCGTTCCACCAGTCGAGGCCATGGCCATAGCCGCATGTACGGAAGATCCATGAACGATTCAGTTCGTCGCCATAGTGTTTCGTGTCCAAGACACCGTTGACCTTGGCATTCTGCTCGTAGACCTTCGAGTCTTTCGCGTGGACATGAAAAATCGCTTTGCCGCCCAATGCACGGACTGAGTCGACCGGGTCGATGCCCTGCCAAAAGAAATGGCTGGGGTCGAAATTCGCGCCGATATTGTTGCCGCACTCTTTGCGAATCCGCAACAGCGTTTCCGTGTTGTAGACGACAAATCCCGGATGCGCTTCGAACGCAATGCGAACGCCGTGGTCTTTCGCAAACTTCGCTTTCTGCGTCCAGAACGGAATAACTTTCTTGTCCCACTGCCAGTTCAACGTGTCGAGATAGTCCGGCGGCCACGGACACGTCACCCAGCTCGGTCGCGTCGCCTTCGGGTCGGAACCCGGGCAACCGGAGAAATCGACAACCGTTTTCACGCCCAGTTTTTCGGCGAGCTTGATGGTGTCGTCAAGCGTCGCGATACTCTTCTTCGCAAACGCGGTATTCGGGTGCAACGCGTTACCGTGGCAACTCAACGCGCTGATCGATAGCCCCTCGCCCTTGATCATTTTCAACATTTCGTCGCGCTTCGGCTTGGACGCGAGCAAGTCTTTCGGCTTGCAATGCACGTCGCCGGGATAGTTCCCGGTGCCCAGCTCAATGGTCTGTAGGCCCAGCGGCCGAATCGTCTCAAGCACTTCCTTCAGCGAACGGTCGCTGAAAAGTACCGACAAGAATCCAAGTTTCATAATGCTTCTCCTTCGTTTAACGCGCCATTCCGCTGCGCGGCCGGCCCTTCCGTTTGGACAGGGCAGTTTACCCGACACCGTTGCGATAGGCAATCGGCGGACCGTTGCAACGGGCGCGACTGGGCGGTATCGTGCGCGGACTGATCGATTTCAAATAAAAAGGGTCAACGCTATGCAACGGTTTCGACATGTGGCAATTGCCACCTTGGCACTATCGCTCATCTGCTGCTTTTTCGTCGTAGACACTGCCGCCGCATCACGATGGGCGAGCCAGGTCACGATTCACCGCGATGAATGGGGCGTACCGCATATCGATGGTCCCACGGACGCGAGTGTCGTATTCGGCGTGGCTTATGCCCAGTGCGAGGACTATTTCTGGCAGGTCGAAGACACGTACATGCAGTGCATCGGCCGGTACGCGGAGGTGATGGGTGAGGCTGGCGTGCAATCCGACATGATTCACCGGCTGTTTGAGATCGAGAAACTCGCGAAGCAGACCTATCGCGAAGTGCCACGCGATGTACGCGTGCTCTGCGACGCGTACGCCGCGGGCTACAACTACTTCCTAAAGACGCACCCAGACGTAACGCCTCGGCTCATAACGCATCTCGAGCCGCACTACGTCGTCCAATACGACAAATATATGATGCTGCAACGGCTGCTCGGTCGGGCACACGCACCGCGCGGGAGAATTCGCGACCTGCTCGAGGCGGAAATGGAAGCGGCGATTGGTTCCAACGCGTGGGCTATCCACGGCAGCCGGACCGCGACGGGCAATCCAATGTTGTTCGTGAATCCACATCAACCGTGGTTCGGGACCGGCCAGTTCACGGAGATGCACATTCGCAGTAAGCAAGGCTGGAATTTCTCTGGTTCGACCTTTCCCGGAGGACCGTTCCCCACGATGGGGCACAATGAATATTTGGGATGGACGCACACCGTAAATGAACCAGACGTTGGCGACGTTTACCGAGAGACGTTCGACAACCCATCAAGCCCGTTGAAGTACAAGTATGACGGCGGCTACCGCGACGCGGAGAGCTGGAAGGATTCGCTTCGCGTCAAGACAGACCAGGGACTCGAAACGCGCACATACACGTTCCGCAAAACGCACCATGGCCCCATCATCGCGAAGGAAGACGATACGCATTACCTCGCCGTCAAAATCGCGAAGTTCGAGGACGGCAGCCGAATCCTCCAGTCGCGCGCGATGACCAAAGCGACGAATTTTGAGGAGTGGTACGCGGCAATGAGTCAATTGCGTTTGCAGATGTTCAACACGATTTACGCCGACGTGGACAAAAACATCTTCTACATTTACAACGGCGCGGTGCCCCGACGCGACCCGGCCTTTGACTGGACGAAACCCGTAGACGGCAGCGATCCACGCACGGAATGGAAGGGCATTCACCCCCTCTCAGAACTGCCGCAAGCCCTAAACCCACCGTCCGGATTCGTTCAAAACTGCAACCAATCGCCATTCACCACCACGGATGACGGCAACCCGTCGATGATGGATTTTCCGCGATACATGACCGAGGACGCGAACGACGACAAACGCCGTGCGAAGATGTCGCGTCACCTTCTGCGCAATGCGCGCAACATCACGTTCGCGGAGTGGCAGGAACTCTGCTACGACACGACGCTCTACTGGCCGATGACCGAGCTGCCGCGCTACGCATTTCATTTTGCGCGCTTAGAGGAATCTGACCCTGAGCTTGCGGCGAAGGTGAAACCCTATTTCGAACACTTGACGAATTGGGACTACAAAAGCGGTGCGACATCGACGCAGGCAACGTTGTGCGTGGCCTGGTATGAAGTACTCTATGGGCGCGGTTACCCCGTCGAGACCTTGAAGCCGGAGTTCGTCGATAACCCGGCGAAACGATTCGAAGCGCTGATCGCCGCCGCCGACCAATTGACCAATACGTTCGGCACATGGAAAGTAGCCTACGGTGATGCACATCGCCTTCAACGACACCCGAACTACGCGAACTACAACCAGATTCCGTTCAGCGACGATTTACCGAGCTTGCCCCAGGTCGGCGTGCGAGGTCCGCTCGGCGTAGCCTTTACCGTCTACCACACCCCCAGCACCGAAGAGCGGAAGAACCGTTACGCCGGCGTAGGCGCATCCTTCATGGCCGCCTATGAATTCGGCCGCGACCGCGTCAACGCAATGAGCTACCTCCACTTCGGCCAAAGCGGCGATCCGGAATCACCCCATTACTTCGACCAAGCAGCGCTCCTCTCCCAGAAGAAATTCAAACCTGCCTGGTTCTATTGGGACGAAGTCGTGGCGCATACGAAAGAGAAATATCACCCAGGGAAACGGAAGTAGGTAGCGCCGAATCAATTGAAGACGTTTGAACGGCAGAGGCAAATTTGGGCTCGGCCGGGTGTGCGAAGATGACTCAGCCCAAGGTGGAACTTGGCTCTCCCTCTATTTCTTCCTACGAATCTTTGAATTCGCTGAGGACGGCGGAGAGGCTGGCTTTCGCGTCGCCGAAGAGCATGCGTGTGTTTTCGCCGACGAATAGGGGATTGTCTACACCGGCAAAGCCGGAGGCCATCGACCGTTTGAGCACGATGACTGTACGCGCGAAATCGACGTTGATAATCGGCATGCCATAGATGGGGCTGTGTTCGTCTTCACGCGCTGCGGGATTGACCACGTCGTTGGCGCCGATGACTACGGCCACGTCGACCGTTTCCATCTGTGGATTGATTTCTTCCATTTCGGCGAGTTGTTCGTACGGCACGTTGG
>JAJDAB010000467.1 GCA_029262095.1 Candidatus Hydrogenedentota bacterium | reverse complement strand
CACCTTGCAGATCGACCTCCAGAAGGTCACGCTCAGCCGCTTCTCGCTGACCACCCGCGAGATGCTGGCCGAGCGAGTGGCCTTCCTGAATCAACTCGGATTGGCGGAACGAGCGGCGCCTGCCCGAGGATTCCCGAAACGACCCTCGCACACCTGGAATCTCGCCACTAACTATCAGGCGGAACTGCGCAAACTGGGTGAACGTAACGACATTATCAAGCAACTCTACGGGGCGCTCGGTCATCGAGCAGCCCGCTTGGCTCCGGGGATTGAACACCTCACATTCGACAAACCGGAATCTGCAATTTCATCGACATCCGTGCGCGGTGTTCTGATCGCGAAGGGCGCCCTCGACGAGACGAGTGACGAACGATTCGTCGTCATCGAGGACGCTCACGGGCGCTCCCATTACGCCCGCATCTGGTCGAACCAGACCCTCGATACCGTCGAGATCGGCGGCATCATCGAGGTCGGCCGCGCCGCGCATTGGCGTCAACGCATGGCGCACGAAGTCATCGCCGTTGCGCGCAGCCAACCGGACGGTCTTTATTCAACCGACGGCCACCGAGCGTGGCTTCAACAGCATCGCAACACGATGGCGGCCGAGCAGGTTCACCAGCGGTTGCAGCGGTTCGCAAGACCGGTTGCATGGCTGTCACGGCAGTCCGATTCGGGAATCGCGCGCGCTTCGGAGGCTGCGGTCAAGGTGGCACCCGAAACGCTGACGCGATTCATCAGCCGACGCAACCGATGGATCGACATTCGCGTGACGGCGGTCCATTCACTCAAGTCGCAAATATCCGCCGAGGCTTACACGTGGCTGGACCGTCAAATCATCCGCGAACGCCTCACTGAGCGACTCGGTAAGAGTGATCTGATTCACGTGGTCGCTGTTCGTGACGCGATGGCGCAGCGCGCCCAATGGCTCGTCGAGCACGGTTTCGCCAAACCCGATTCCGAGTCCCAGGACACGTCGAAGATCCGCTTTGAATTCGGTGCCACGGAACAACTCAAGAGGCTCGAACATAAAAAAGTCGCGGAAGCGTGTAAGAAAAGGCACGGCAAAAGTGTTTCATTTCTGAAGCAGCGCGACACCCTGCGTGGAACGTATCGCGGTGTGGTCCATTTGCATCGCGGCATGTTCGCGTTCTTGTCGACCAAGGACCACATCTTCCTGGCCCCGATCTCGCGCGAACCGCGATTCGAGCCGGGGCGCGCCGTCAAGGCACAGGTTGTCGGTCGGTCGCATACGAAATTCCACCGCGTGACGCCGCCGTCGCAGAAAAAAACACCGGGGATCGAACGATGAATCGACGAACCATCTCTCTTTTCACTTTTCTTTTAGTGTTGCTCATGGGCATCACCATCGCGACACATGTGGCGGCACTCGATCTCCCGAATCGAAACCTTGGATCGTCAATCGAGGTTGCCGGATGGCATTTCTATCCGCCGTGGCGGCTCGTCGCATGGCACCGCCAATGGGGACAGACGCATCCCACGTCATTTCGCAATGCCAACGCGGTCGTGGTTGGACACGGCATCGGGGGTGGGTTGCTTGCGATCCTCATTCGCGGAAAGACACCGACCGTTCAACCGATCGGTCAATACCATTGGGCATCGTTGCGCACCATCAAGAAGGCGGAACTGCTCGATGACGCCGGCACGGTCGTCGGCCGATTTCGTCGAAGACTTCTGACCTACGCCGGACCGGAACATCAACTCGTCGTCGGCCCCAGTCGTTCTGGGAAAGGCGTGGGTCACGTGATCCCGACGCTACTGAGGTGGCCCGCAAGCGCCGTCATCTACGACATCAAGGGGGAACTGTGGCAGATCACCGCCGGATTCCGTTCGATTTTTTCCCATTGCCTGTTCTTCAACCCGACAAGGATGGACAGCGCACGTTACAACCCACTACTCGAAGTAAGAAAGGGACTCAATGAGATCCGCGATGTACAGAACATCGCCGAGATGCTCGTCAATCCCGATGGCTCCAAAGAACAACTCGACGTGTGGGACCAACATTCCGCCCAGTTATTGACCGCGATCATTCTCCACGTTCTTTATACGGAACCGGATGATCGCAAACACTTGGGTGTGGCGCGTGAGCGACTGCTTGATCTGCCAAATACGCTTCGGGACATGATTGAGCTGCCGCATCGGCTCCATCCCACGACCGGCACACCCGAACCCCATCCGGAAATCGCCCGCGTCGCTAAGGAACTCACGCACCAAGCGCCCAAGTTTGCCGCTGGTGTCCGGGCCACCGCCGCCGGTTACCTCGCCTTGTTTGCGGACGAGATTGTGTGCCGCAACACGGCGGTTTCCGATTTCTGTATCGGCGATCTGGTTTGTTCCGAGCGTCCGGTGTCGCTCTACATCCAACCACCGCCCTCCGATCTACCTAGACTGCGACCGCTCACGCGACTGTTATTCAATCAGATTTGGCGAGCCTTGCTTGAAGATCTCGAATGCGACAACCGGGGTCGCCCGAAGCGACATCGGCTGCTCTGCGAACTCGACGAACTATCGACACTCGGTCGCATGGAGTTCTTCGCCGTCAACCTGCGCCAGATGGCGGGCTACGGCATCAAGGCCCAGATGGTGGTGCAGTCCTTCAACGATCTGGTCGAACGCTACGGCGTCCACAACACCATCCTGGACAACTGCCACGTCATCGCCAGTTTCGCTTGCGCCGACACCGTCACCCAGCAGAAGGTCAGCCAAATGACCGGAGTGTCGATTGAGTATCGCCGCAGCTACAGCCGCAAACGCAGAATCATTTCCATCGGAAACGATTCGGTGAGCCATGCCGAGCAAGTCCGCCCGCTGTTGCAGCCGGGGGACGTTCGACAGTTGCCGTCAGATCAGCAGTTGTTGTTCGTCACCGGCCATCCGCCGATGCGAACCCAACGGGTGCGTTATTATGCGGATGACGAATTTACGCAACGCTTGTTGCCTCCGGTCAGCCAGGACAAGTGTGTTGATTCACCGGCATTAGAAGAATGCGACTCGCTGTTGGGCGTACCTCACGACTGGCAAGGGGAGCGGGCCAAGGGACAACCGATCATCAGCGATGAGCTATACGAGCCACTGC
>JAJDAB010000466.1 GCA_029262095.1 Candidatus Hydrogenedentota bacterium | reverse complement strand
TAGAGCAACGCGCCATCCGGCGACAAGCTTACGAGTGCGCGCGTTGGATAAAGATTCCCGGGCGCTTCATCCGAATATATCTGAAAGATCACGCCCATCTCCTTCAGGTTACTTTGGCATCCCGCGCGATCCCGTACGTCTTGCCACGGTGTCGCGGGCAATATCATCAACACGATTACGAACAAAATCGTGATAATGATGAGCAGCTCGGGAATTGTTAAACCGGAAGTCCGCGCAAATGACGGCCCGCTATTTTTCTTCATGGATAGGAATCACTACTCGGTTATTCGTCGGAACGCCCGCATGAGCCGACGTGACGGGAAACCTCCCGTCTCCGTATTCTACAAATTCTACGTGCCCATCGAGAAATAGGACATTACTCCCGCCCGGCGAATGATTTAAATACAGTTTCCAAGGCGTCAGTCCTTCAGTGTAGTTGACCGTCCCATCGGTAACGCCCCCGACTAAATGGTCCCACATAACGGCCAATCGCGAGAGCCCATCCGGGCCAGCAGGGTGAATGTGCCCTTCTTCCGCGAGCAAACGCGCAACACCGGAGTGAATACGGTAGAGCGTTACATCCCCGACATTCGAGTTTGGGTGTGAGGACCAATCAGCATTTTGGTCAGGGTTTTCAAATGCGGCCTTGAGCAGAGGCCGGACGGCTTCAACGGGCTCCATCCACGCGTTGTTCGGAACAGCAAAACCGAAATAGGAATAAGACGATGCACCGTCGCGGCGCAATACTTCGATCGAAGGCGACCCGTCTTCCCGATACCAACCATCTGGATTGGTCTTGTCCAGTACGTCCTTGGGCCCCGATGACGGACAAACCCACGGTTCGAAATTGGTCATGTAGTCCGGAGAAATCGTTGTGACATCGGGTGCGATCGCATAGGGGGACTTTGGAGGAAGCCGATTCCCGGGCGATTCGCTCGCGTATAGGCTGAACACCAAACCCATCTGCTTCAAATTGCCGGCGCACGACGCACGATCGCGGCCTCGTTGCCACGGCGTCATGGGCAAGAGAATCAATATGAGGACCACGACAAGTGCAATCACCGCAGCCAACTCGACCAGAGTGAATCCTGCAGGTAGTTCACCATATCTTGCGTGCGTTCTTTTCATGAATGAAATCGATTGCTATAGTGTGATCGCCTTCCTCTGTGATCACGGATTGCGTAGAACAATCAAACTATAGCCGCAGATGGAGACGTTCACCACTCTAAAGGTTTGACGAAGCATGACGTTTACACGTGAACAAGTACGGGCCAAAGCGCGAATGGTCTTTGCGGACAAAGATCTGGACGCCGTGATGGCTGACCTCGACGCTTACGGAACGGAGCCTCACGAGGCCAATCGAGAGCGCGTTCAGTTAGCCATACTCAAACTCAGCGAAGAACAGAAACTGGGTAGTCCAACGTCGTACGTTGATGCGGCGAAACAGGACTTCCGGGACGTCCTGGCCTGGGCCGAATACCCGAGTCAAATGGATGCAGGGCCCAATAGCGGATGCGATCCCGATGGCGCGCGACGAAATAGGGAACTGGACGAACAGCAGTATCAGGACTGGCTACACGCCACGTGATCGCCTGCGATTATCGTTCAACTGATATCCACAACGAAACCGTTCATCGCAAGTGGAGCAAGAAAAGGCCGCCGGTAAATACAAACCGGCGGCCGCCAAACAGTTATAAAATTCGCAGGTTCTACGAATGGTGATCGTTGATATGCTTCAAGTCTTCCTTGCTTAAATAGGCCTCGGCGAACGCTTTTACATGCTTGCGCAAGTCTTCGACATGCTTTAGGTCTGTGGTCTGTTTCGCCTTCATTGACGAAACCAGGATGCTGTGACACGCGGTCATTTTTGCCATCCAGCTCGCGTGATCGGAATCCGCTTCCTCCGGTTTAATGCGCTGCTGCAGGAAGTACTGCGTGATAATTTCGGCCATGTCATCTGCGTGATCTTCTTTGTTCATCACCCAGCGCACGATCTGGTTCGCGTTGGCGCCACCATCTTTCGACAGTTCGTTGATCTGATTCATTGACTTTTCGATGGTCGCGATGTGCTCGTTCAACATGACGAAACGTGTTTGATCACCATAAATGCCGCAAGGGATTTGACAATGCGCAAACGCGACCGGCGTGTGCAACGTAGGAGCAACGAACGCGGCTAAAGCCGTGAGTAGAACAAACGTTCTGAATTTGCGCATGAAACGAATCTCCGTTCTTAAGAGGTTGTGCATCCGGTCTTGACCACGACCCGGATGCGAAATATCGATGCTAAACTCGCTGGCCGCAACAGCATATCTTGGCGATGCCGCGCAGCCACCGCATCATACCTAAAGAAGCCGGGCGATGGGATTCCGTTCGCAATGGCCGCCCCACCGTCCGCATTCTCCTTTTGCAGTAACCGCGCCAGGACCCCAGGCATTCCCGGCGACCCGCTTGGGCTGAGGTGATCTGCGAGCTCTTCTAAGTGCGGCGTCGCCCAGACGAAGAGCGGTTTGCGATCAGAAATCGTTACACCGCGCTAGTTTTATAGAAGGCTGCATTATGACGGGCGCAATAGGTTGTGCTGCTCGTGGTGTAAGTCGCTGTAATGGAAGGTTTTATGTTGGCGCGTTAGGCAATTTAGAGGACCGGGGTAGTCGGTGGATTCTTCCAAATCCGAAAACTGCTTCTAAACAAAATCCCCCGGGCGATTCAGGAATTGATTTGTTATTGACTGGGAGCGGATACTACAATTTCTCAGCGCGTTGCCGGGTCAATATCATTGTAGATGGTAGGCTGTCGCGCTGTGGGGTAGGGTGGAACAAGGGAGTCCTGCTGTGCGCGGGAATCGATGTTTGGCCGTATAAAGAACCTGTTGACTCCGCCACCGAGTCAGGCAACAGATGCTACGTCTGATGCACCGGACGCACGCGAAGAAGAATTGCAATTCAATACTGAATTGCGCACTTCCCTTGAATCGTTGATTACCGCGCCCGGACTGCGCTCGTCCGAAGCCATCGCAGCCGTCGCGACCCTAAAGAGTCTCGCCAAGTCTCGTGGCCCCTACGTCACCGCCGCGCGTTTGCGCATGCAGTTGGAAGCGCGCAGGCCAAGCTCGGCAAGCGCCGAATCGGTGGATACGGGTCGGGGCTATATGTTGGCCGCCGACTTTATTCTTCAACATATGGTGCGCGAAATCGACGCCATCGAACACAAATCCGTCGGCCCCAATATTTTCAAGGCCTACTGCAACGATCTCGTGGATTGTCTATCTCGCGGACGGAAAGTGCGCCGCTGTATCGAAATCCCTGTTATGACTATGGACAGCCTCTTGGCGCGTGCTCTGAATTCCGGTCGTTATCGATCGGTTTATGTCGAAATGGCGCGGCAGGTCGTGATCGCGACCGAAGAGGTCGTCACGCAAAGAGTTGAACGGGACGAGCGCTCCGCGCGCCAGCGCACCCGGGAATCCCGCAATACCGATACACCAACGCCTGCGCCGTCAGAGATGCCGGATCCGATGAGTTCGCTGGACAAAGCTTCGGCAAGCTACCTGACCGCGTTACTCCAAAGCATTGAGCGCATCAAAGAGGGACTTGCCAACTATAGCGAAATGCCGGCATTGTCTGAGCAAGAGGCGGCGTCAGGCAAATTCTCACGTGAAAAGCTCGACGCACACCGGTCATATTTGGCAGGCCTTTTGCCCGTCGCCGAGGCGTCGGGATACCAACCATTTTTGGCCATGATCAAGGGACGCCTCGGTACGCTGCTCAGCCATGCCGATGCAAAGACCGGAGTACAGTTGCGTAACGATGCCGCAAAGGCGTACGAGGCCCAAGGCGATGTTGAAAGCACGCTCCATTTCCACAAGCTAATCATTGGCCGCTATCGGGCGGCCGCAGAACACTATCGCCGCGCAGGTGATGAGGCCCGATCCGCCGCCGTCCTGGCAAAAGCCGGAACCGCCGATCCCGACGCTTAGGTGCGGCCCACTTCCGATTTAGGCCATGGGCCGAAGTTGGTCTAAAGCAAATAGAAAGTTTGAGCGCGGTCGATGCCTGAGAATGCCCCTTTCATAGTGGTCGCGCTGTTCGTCCTGGCATTCGGCATATTCTCAAAGCGGTTGTCGCAAGGTGTCATTACCCCGCCGTTGGCCTTTACGCTTTTTGGCTTACTGCTCACGCCCCCGTTGTTGGGCTTGGGTGACCTGACCTTCGATCACCCGGCAGTTCACCTGCTCGCCGAACTCACGCTTGTGCTCGTCTTATTCGGAGACGCCGCGCGAATCGACATCTCAGCGCTACGAAAGGCCTACACACTCCCTTTTCGCTTACTCGCGTTGGGTATGCCGCTGACCATCGGACTCGGTGCGGTGTCCGCGGCTTACCTATTCGATGCGCTTACCATATGGGAAGCCATCATCCTCGCCGTAATACTGGCGCCGACCGATGCCGCACTCGGCCAGGCCGTCGTGAGTAGTGCGCGTGTTCCGGTCCGAATCCGTCAGACCATCAACGTCGAAAGTGGCCTCAACGATGGTATCGCGGTCCCCGTGCTCGTGTTCTTCATGACCTGCGCCGACATGACCATGCGCGAACAATCCACATCCCATTGGATCACGTTTGCCTCACGCCAAATCGTATTTGGTCCAATCGTCGGTATCGCCG
>JAJDAB010000465.1 GCA_029262095.1 Candidatus Hydrogenedentota bacterium | reverse complement strand
AAATTGCAGTGCCATCGTGATCGATGTACGCGTTGCGATCCTCTTGATTATGGCAATTTAGGCAGCTTGTATTGCGACCGTGATTAAACGCTTGATAGATGGGCGCGTGTTCTCCGGGAAGATCCTGTTGGCGGCGTAGGGACGTGAAATCTTCGTGGCATTCCGAGCACTTGTACTCGAACCCGGTGCGCCGGTTTTTCAACGGTTTGAACTCCCCGCGCACGGGCGTGGTGTCGAATACGTTGTCCTCGACCGACCGAATATAAAGCTCGCCGTCCGAACGATTCGAAGCGGCGCAACTGCTCAGCAAAACGCCGAAAACCGCCGTGACAAGCGGGAGAAAGTAGATCGATAGCTTCCAGCCAGCCAGCATTTCGAGACTCCGAATTCCACATTAGCGACAATAAAGATTATATTAAGACCTTAAATTCGCAAATACAAGTCTATACCAATTTGCAAGAAAACGGGAGGTTTTTTTGGCCTAAATGCCCAACTGCCGAGAGGCGAGATCGAGCATGATTTCCTCGGATCCGCCGCCGATTGCGTTGACGCGTACTTCGCGGTAGATTCGTTCGACGCGTTCTCCGCGCATGTAGGATGCGCCGCCGATGATTTGGCTGGCTTCTCTCGCGCAGAATTCCAATGTGCGCGTGGCCTGAACTTTTAGCAGGCTCAGGTCGGCGACGGGCGATTCACCCTCGCGGACTCGTTCTGCGCATTGATCGAGGTAGGCTTGCGTTGCAGCAATATGGCGCGCCATCTCCGCGAACTTGTGCCGGATGACTTGGTGGTCCGCGAGGCGCCGTCCAAACGTTTCACGAAGGCGCGCCCATGACAGCGCATCTTCGAAGCAAACGCGTGCATGCGCGACACAATTGGTAACCATGCCAATGCGCTCGCTATTGAAATTGTGCATGATGCCTGCGAAGCCGTGGCCTTCTTCGCCAATCAGATTTTCCTTCGGCACCTTCACGTCGTCGAACGATATTGCGGCGGTATCCGAACATAACCAACCCTGTTTCTTCAGCGATGTACGTGACACGCCTTCCCGGTCGCTTTCAATCAACAACAAGGAGATGCCGCGGGAGCCGTCTCCGCCCGTGCGCACCGCCGTCGTGATGTAGTCCGCACGCATACCTCCGGTGATGAACATCTTTGAACCGTTCACGATGTAGTGATCGCCCATCAGATCGGCGCGCGTCTTAATGCGTGCGACATCCGATCCGCCGGAAGGTTCGGTAATCGCCAAGCAAATGACTTTGTTGCCGGACAACACGGCTGGAGCGACTTGCCGTTTCATCTCGTCCGTGCCGCGCGCGAGGATAGGGGGGAGACCAATGCCGTGGACTAGCAAACTCGATCCCACGCCGCCCGCGCCAATCCGCGCCATCTCCTCGGAAGTGACCATGGAGTACATGCTGTCGTCGACCGGAGTACCCCCGAATTCTTCGGGATATCCAAGGCCCAACAGTCCGATATCTCCGGCCTTCTTATATAATTCCCGTGGAAATTCTCCCGCTTCTTCCCATTCTTCCACGTGCGGCATGATTTCCGCGTCGATGAAGTCGCGCAGCGTTTTGCCCCAAGCTCGGTGTTCTTCTTTGTAGGCAGGGCCCCGGTAGTAGTGGTCGAAATCAACTGGGCTGGAGCCGTCGGTGCTCATGCTGCGTTCTCCTGGGAATACCGCGTTGACTAGCAATACGGTTGATGAAGCAATCAAGCATTATGCCTTATTCGGGCATGGGCGGCCAGCCGACCGCGCGCGGAACATTGATCGACGGGGCGATCAACGACACAATACGCGTTCGAATGTCCAACGGAGATATGAAATGCGAAGTATTGTAATTCTTATGGTGTGTGCGGCGGTTGCGGGAGCGCAGTCCGATAGCATTGCGGTCGGCGAGTTTCGCCAACAAGTCAGCACGGCTTTCACGGTAGACGATGGCCTACCCTCTAATGATATTCAAACGATTACTGTATCCGGAACTGGAGATGCGGTCGAGATTTACGCGGGGACTGTAGAGGGTTTGGTGAAATACGCGGAGGGCCGTTGGAGCATTTCGAACGCGTTTCCGAGTGCGGCCCTCGAAGTTGTGCATGGACTGCGAGACCCAAAAGGACTTCTCGTCGTACGCGATGGCGAACTGATTTCGCTCGATGAAGAAGCCCTCAAACCGATTGCGTCCGTGCCTGGCCGCGTCGCGGGAAATCATGCGCGGGCTATTGTTGCCGGTCCAACGTCTGGCACCAACCTCTTTCTGTTAGCCGATGATGGGGTCTACCGAATTGGCGCACGGAATGTGGAGATAGAGACTACTTTAAGGACCCAAGCCGGGTACGAGAGTTCCATGTTCGCCCTCGCGGCATCTTCCGAATCTGACAATTTGACGCTTGCGGTAGGCTCTGAGACTGGGCTCTTTATATACAAAGAACGAGCTTACGATTGGAAGCATTCGTTTCCCTCAGATGGCCACCGCAGTTGGGCGCCGACCAACGTTCGTGGTGTGGTCTACGACAGCGAAAATCGACTTTGGTTCGCGAGCCCTCAAGGCGTCGGTCGGTTCGATGGCGAGTGGACGTTGTACACCGGCGCGGAAGGTCTTCCCTACAACGATTTCACTTGCATCGCTGCGGGAACGGACGGCGACGTGTGGTTTGGGACGACGAAGGGCGCGATTCGATTCGATGGTGAAACGTGGGAGTACCGACAGGGCAAGCGTTGGTTGCCGAATGATGAGGTCCGCGCCATTGCCGTGGACGATGCGGGTGGCGCGTGGATCGCGACGGCTGGCG
>JAJDAB010000464.1 GCA_029262095.1 Candidatus Hydrogenedentota bacterium | reverse complement strand
ATGCTTGGAGAGATGGAAGTCCGGAGATAGGCTTTAGGTAATTTCTGGTAAGAGGAAATGCTGAAAATGGCTATCACGTGATTCTTTATTTACTTTTGCAATTGCCTGTCCTGGGTCTTTTACGGTGGTATTACTCGGGTTGTTTTTCATGCGGACCATTAAATTACTTGATCAATTTTTAAAAATGACATAGACGTGGCGTATGAGTGAATTTGATATAGGTGGGATAGAAAATTCCCATCCAACCTTTCAAGGAAAATGTCAGCCTTGTAAGGAAGCACCTATTATTTTGTTTATATTGGCAGTCTGTTCTTTTGCCATTGGCACAACCGAATTTGTGATTGCAGGCCTACTCAATATATTGGCAAGCGATTTAAATATATCGATCCCTGTAGCCGGATGGGTGATGACTAGCTATGCGTTAAGTGTCATGGCTGGAGCTCCCATTATCACAGCATTCACAATCCACCTTAGGCGTAAATACGTATTAATAGGTTTGTTAGCTCTATTCGTTCTTGGAAATTTGATTTCTGCCTTTGCTGAGACCTTCACTTTTCTGATCATAGGTAGAGTGCTGTCTGCACTTTGTCATGGTGCTTTTTTTGGCATCAGTGCTGTCATAGCTTCACATATTGTTGAGCCGAGAAAACGTTCTATGGCAGTGGCTCTTATGTTTTCAGGGTTAACCTTAGCCAATGTGTTAGGGGTACCTCTTGGAACGTTAATGGGAGAGCATTGGGGATGGCAATCTCCTTTTTACGCCATTAGTGCAATTGGTATTTTAGGCCTCATTGGGATCATACTTTTTATCCCTCATCGGCTCTCTTTACCTCCGACTCATTTAGCCAAAGAAATTAGAGCTCTTATGCGTCCTGACATTGGTCTTGCTTTGCTTGTAACAGCTCTTGGATTTGGCGGTCTATTTGCTTCATTTAGCTATATTTCTCCTCTCCTGATTAATGTTACGCACTTCACCCAATCAGGCGTAGCTTATCTTCTTGTTCTATTTGGATTGGGGCTGATGATCGGCAATTTTTTAGGAGGGAAAGCAGCTGATAAATCACTAACAACAACACTTTATGTTACCCTTTTCCTTTTGTCTCTCGCGCTGATTATCCTTGTTTGGACAGCTCACGCAAAGTGGCCCGCTGCTATCACCTTATTCCTCTTGGGAATTGTAGGATTCGGAGCTGTTCCGGCTCTACAAATGCAAGTTATGCATCGCGCTAAAGCTGCACCGACACTCTCTTCATCTACAAATATCAGTGCATTCAATCTTGGAATTTCGCTTAGCATTTTTCTAGGAGGTCTTGGAATTCACTTTGGTTTAGGTTACACCTCGCCTAGTTGGATTGGTTCTATACTGACATTTAGTGCCCTTCTTATTGCTCTATTTCTCAATAGAAAATACAAGGTTAAGGGATAGATCTCCTGTATCATATCGGATTATTTTGTGCAGAGTGAGCTGTCCTATACCGAGAGTGTGCAGCATTAATAAATAAGGCACTTAGGGGAGAAACCTTAAATGCTTGTATGGTAGATTCTCTAAAAAGCGACAAAGTCAAGATTTATAAAGATTTCTAATGAAACTTAGTTGTAAAAATAGAGGTGAATAGTAAATTCTACTGTTCGTAAGTTGCTTGAAATAAGCGCCTTCCAAGACTCCTTATCAACCTAATTGTCAGTTACTTAGGTTCTGTTGACTGAATAGTTAATTTGTGATATAATTAAGTTGAATATTGAGGTAATTATGAACGTTCAACCATTTCCTCCCTTGTCGACTTTGTTAACAAGTAATGAGGGGCTTAAGAAAAATATAAATACTTTAGAAGATCAAATGCAGGGACTTGATGCTGGAAGCCCTGAATATATGTACGATCAGTTACATTTAGATCTTGAAAAAGAAAAACAAAGAATTCGAGATGAAAATCCTAGCCTTGACCCATTGAATCCTGCTGATGCTAAAAAACTGGATGAACTTCTTGATCAGGATCCAGATGCTCAAGCCATCAACAATGAAATCAGTGAAATGATTAGCCTGTATCCATCAGAAGCTTCAGGGTGGGGAATACCTTTGTATTTCACAGAAGCTGTCCCCGCACAGTAAGTCATTTTAAGATTCCGACATTATCATTTTCATCCGTCCATTTCAAAGGCCAGACATTTGCTACTCCGTGAGAAGACCACTGGGTTCTGTTCAATAGGTGATGAAACTTCGAAAAATCGGCCTCGTTGCAGAGGCCCATTGCACGTAGCGCTGAACATACTGTTCCTCTGCCTGTGCAGACGAGAGTGCCGAGCAAGAGTGTCAGAGCCTTTTTCCAAGAAGGTTTAGAAAAGAGTAGAGAGAAAGGAAGCAGAACCGATAAGATCTTGCGTGATAGGGAGATCATCGTTATAACCTTTTGTCTTTGAACAACAAAGATTATGACTGACGAGCGCTAGCGAGGAAGTCATGAAATTGTACAAAGGCGAGATAATCTCTTTCCCAAAGATCTCTGGATAAGGAAAAAAGTATGAGACAAGATTTTGAACCTCCCCGTGCTATCCGAGAGTGGGAATGGAAATACCACCATATGGGTATTCCGACGCAGGAAAAGAAAGCCGATGAAAAATACATCCCGCACTTAAAATTCTACGTATCAGGATTCGATCAAAGTCCTTATGGAATTGAATGGATGCGATTTGAACCAGATAGTCCTATTCATATTTTGATCCAATCAAAACCTCACGTAGCTTTCGAGGTAGAGGACTTAGACTATGAATTGGCAAATCGAGATTTTGAAGTCATCACATGGCCAAACGCTCCTTCCGATGGAGTGAGGGTTGCCATGATTGTGCACAACGGCGCTCCCATAGAACTAATTGAGTTTAAAAAAAGTTAAAAAGTCTCTTTTGTCAGCTGTTCGCCTTTTCCCAGAGAATGTCTTCAAGCTTTTAAAATATTTAAGAATTTATCATTACTTCATTTAGGGGCCCCCCAAGAATGTTCGATTCTGGATTGGCTGGCCGACTCTCTATCCACAGTAATCGGGTAATGAAATGGCATTCGCCGCCACTTTAATTTTTTCCATAATCACACTTGAACGCTGTTCTATTATCTCTTTCGAGACTTCACCTTCCGGAAGAAAGCTCTCCCCTACCCAAGCGCCTAAGTCTTGAGTGGCATCAACAAATGGACGCATTAGTTCATTGTAACGCTTAAAGGCCACGGAATAATCACCTTCTGCAGATTTTAGTTCACCCGCTAAGATATAAGCCCCGACAATGGCCAAATTAGTACCCTGGCCAGAGAATGGCGAAGCACAATAGCCGGCATCGCCCAGCAATGCGACACGACCTTTAGTCCATGAGTCCATTTTTATCTGGGCAATGGCGTCAAAATAGAGATCGTCACTGTCATTCATAAGATCGAGTATCTTATTCGACTCCCATCCCAAATCATAGAACAAGTCTCTAAGACACTTTTTTTGTCCACTTTCATTGGCTATACCACTTAATACTTTCTTGGCTCGAAACGCAATACATACAAATGCTCTATCAGGATCTTTATCGCTATTCATACTGATGATTTTTTGATCTTTTCCGAATGAGACTTCAATTCTATTGAGATGTAAATAATTTGGTATACCAAAAATGCTGATGTAAGCACCTAGATTGAAGAGCTGACAATCTTCGTCTGAAAAGGTCATCCCTCTAGTCGACGAGTGTAACCCATCGGCCGCCATCACCAAATCATAGCGCTCGATGTGGCCATCCTTAAAAGTCACTTCGACAGACTGATCCTTTTGCGTAAGGCTTATTATTTCTTTATGGAAATGGCAAGGTACGTCAGGGATGGCTTGTAATAAAATATTAACTAATTCACCGCGAACGATCTCGACATCATTGCCTTCTCTGAAACTAGATTTTTCACCGTGTTCCTCTGATAGAGTTTGACCATCAGCATCCACATAGCGCTTTG
>JAJDAB010000463.1 GCA_029262095.1 Candidatus Hydrogenedentota bacterium | reverse complement strand
GGACGGGTCCCACGTCGACGAAATCGCAGCCAAGTGCCGCATGTCGATATCCGAAGCGTTAAGTTCGTTAACGTTGTTGGAGTTGAAAGGGCTCGTGCGGCAATTCAGCGGCAAGCGTTTCGCACCACGATGAGCTGGAGTCACGACCTCGCCGAACGCATCCGCCGTGACGAACCACTCCCACCACTCGTGGGTCCTATGTTGTCGGCGGTAACACCATTCTTCCGTCTCGGCATGTGGCGGCGAATGCAGTCCCCCCGCACGCGGCTCGACGCGCACGTCATCAGTTATGGCAACATTACCGCGGGCGGCACCGGTAAAACGCCCGCCGTCATCGAACGCGTCCAACAAGAATTGACACAGGGCAAACGCGTAGCCGTGTTGACGCGCGGCTACGGCAGCACATCAAACGCAATTCCCGTCGTTATTCAACCCGAAGGTGACCCAGCCGAATACGTTGACACCATCGGCGACGAACCCGCGCTTATCGCAATGAAAGCGCCCGGCGTGGTTATCGCCAAGGGCGCCGACCGCATCGCCGCCGGACGTGAAGCGATCGAATCGTTCGGATGTGACACGCTAATCCTCGACGATGGCTATCAATACGTGAAACTGGAACGCGACGAAAATGTGCTCGTCATCGACGCCACCAATCCGTTCGGCACCGAACGCCTGTTGCCACGTGGCATCTTGCGCGAGAGTATCGAGGCCGTTTCCCGAGCGACATCGATCATCCTGACCCGTTGCGATCAATCAAAGTCAGTCGACGCGCTGGTCGACAAGCTCGTTGCATTGAATCCAGGCGCGCCTGTCCGACGAACGATTCACGCACCGGTCCAGTTTCGCCAGCTATTAACAGGGAACTCCGTATCTCTCGATGAATTGCGCGGCAAGCAAGCGGTAGCCGCATGCGGAATCGGCAATCCGGATGCGTTCTCCGCAACGTTGGCCGCACTCGGCGTTGATGTAACGGCTACACGCGCATCCGCCGACCACCAAGCCGTTCCCGTCAATGTTTTGCGTAACCCGCTTCCTGTCATCGTGACGGAGAAAGACGCAGTCCGCATTCAGAACCCGCCCGAAAACGTATTCGCTCTGGAGATTGCGCTATGCGACTGGCAGTAACTTTAATAGCAATTTTGTTCTCTTCCGGATTTGCGTATGCCCAACAATCAATCGAGAACCCCCGCCACGGATACACGATGGACATTCCTGGAGATTGGCATGAAGTCCCGAACGAATTCCTCGCCGAATTTTCACAATCGGTCTCAAGTCCGGAACAGCCGATCAATTATGTCGGCGGATATCAACGTGAACCCTTTGATGATGCATTGGTTTATCCATATATCCTTGTCCAATCAATCGCGTACCGCGATTTTGGCCTCAACCGTCCACCAACACGGGATGAAATGGGTACCGTAGTTGAGAGCATCGTCGGAATAGATATCGTGGATGCTGTCGCCGATACGCCCGCAGCGGACATAGCAGAAGTTATCGAGGACAAACCGCCGGTGAAACTCATCTCGCTTGACGATGAAACCGGCGAGTTCATCTACGATCTAAACATCGCTATCGCGACTGTGGGCAACGTTCAGGGTCGCGCACGCGGGGTGTTCGGACGTCGCGCATTGGTACAAACCGCGTATTACACACTCGAATCTGACTGGCCACAAATTGACGAGCAGGCTAACACTGTTTTGAGTTCGTTTAAGTTTTTGCCGGGCTACACGTATTCCATCCCTGAAAACAAAATCCCGGAAAAAACTACAACCAGCTGGGCATTGATAACCATTGGCATACTTGGCGCAGCGTTCGTCCTTGGGGCAATCTTACTAGTCGTGCGAGCCGCGAACCAAAGCACCTAGCGGTGAACATCCCTTGTTCGTAGTTCCGCCTGTAGGCGGTATTCTAGCCGACGCATTGCCGCCTAAAGGCGGAACTACGAACCTCTAGAATCGGCGTTTAGGAAGAAATCCGCGTCACAACGACCTGATCTTCCAACCGCGCGACCAACGCCGGGTCGAAATGCCCGATGTCCCATGAACTGGCATTGGCCGCACCCATCGCGCAGGCGAGCCGCGCCGTGTCTTCAAGCGATTGCTCTTGCACAAGACCCAACGCGAAACCCGCGACAAAGGCATCGCCGCTGCCGACGGGATTCACTTCCGTAATCGCAGGAGCGGTGATTCGGAGCTTTGTATCCCCGCGTGACGCCAGCGCTCCGTCTTTTCCCATCGACATCACGACCTGCTCAACACCACGATCGTGCAGCGAATCCACCGCGCGCCACTGCGCCGCTTCACCCTGAATTGATACGCCCAGCAACTCCTCCGCTTCCTGGAGATTGGGCTTGACCATAAACGGCGTACTCTTGAGACCTTGAACAAACTCAGGACCGTGCGAATCGAGAATAACTCTCGCACCCGCATCATTCGCGAGCGGAATTAGCTTTGAATACAACCACGCAATCGATGGGTCCGAAACGGTACCGCTAAGTGCGACGACGTCCGCATCTGGCAGGGCGGAACGAAACGCATCAACGATTGCCTCTCCTTCGGACTCCGTTACGCGCGACCCCGGCTCGAAGA
>JAJDAB010000462.1 GCA_029262095.1 Candidatus Hydrogenedentota bacterium | reverse complement strand
GTGGAATGAATTCCCATCCCTGATCGAAAAGATAAGAGAATACGGTAAATACGCGTTCTTGCGACTTTTGCATTGGTGCCAGTGCATTGCAGAGCCGCTCGATTTGTTGGCGCACAGTCGCGACTTTGCGATCATCGGCTCGCAAAAGCGCGCGTTCCATCCGATCGAATTCACTTCGTGTACGCTCAGCAAGACGGTCAGCCGCATCGACCGCGTTTGGTGCAAGCGTTGCAGTCGTCGCACCCAACGCAGCGATAGCTTCGTCGACCGTTTTGCGCGTCTTTGCCAATTCTGCAAGGGCAGGATTGTCGGATTCCGCCGCTAGGGCCAGCTCAATCAACCGCTCGGGGTCCTGAACGAGTTGCCCGGGTGATAACGCATATTTCGTCAGTAGCTTGTTGAGATTAATCGTCGTCAACACCGCCGACGATCGCGGATATACCACCGGCATCGGCAGGTCGAACTGATCAAAGACGGGGCCTAATTCGGCCCAGTATGCGATTTCGCCAGGGCCTGCGATGTAGGACGCAGTGGGGAAGAGGTGTTGTTGAACAATACATCGGAGAATTACATTGGGCGAAAAACGGCCAGGGTTCTTGTCGAGTTCCGTAAGGAGTTCGTCCGCGGTGTAGCGGTCGTTCGCGGCAACGAAGCGATCGTTCTCGTGCGTGACCTTTGTTCGCAGTCCGTCGACATCGAGAAAAAAATTGCAGTCGTTCGCACCTTTAAGCACCTGTGCGGTGAATCCAAGCTCCTCAAGCGCGGCGCCGCCAGCATTGACCCTACGCGCACTTTCAACGGGCTGCTCTATTTCTTGGCGCATGATGTCGGCGGCAAGCTCACGAGCGCGGGGGAGACTCGGTACGAAAAGGACGAGCGGTGTATCGCGAAACAGTCGCGCTAACAATCGCGCCATCCATTCGGTCATGGATGCCGCGTCTTTCACACTGTCGATCAATGCCGTCAATACGTCCTCACGAAATTCCGAACCTGGCACGATTGACGCCATATCCTTCGCGAGTGTGACGACGGTTTCGTCGACATGAACAGCATCAAGCGGCCGGCCTTCGACGCCTTCCGGTGTGTATTGCAGCGCGTGTGGTGCGTTCTTCTTCGATAGCGCGTATACCGTACATGCTTCATCGAGATCGTGATCGTCACCCGCAATCCAGAAGAGCGGAATGCAACGAATGCCGTGTTTGTCCCCGATTCGTTTTGCGGCCTGAATCGCGGTTACGGCCTTGAAGATGGTGTAGAGGGGCCCCATGAAAAGCGTTGGCTGATGTCCAGTACTAATGACTGCCAAGGGGCCGGAGAGGTCCGGGGTGTTGCCGCCCACTGAACGGTTGTACTCGACCATTTCTGCGGCCAGTCGCTCATCGATCGCGGCTGTGGCCGGTGGCTGATCCCATAGACGGGTCGGTGTGCCGCCCAGGAATTTCGTGATCGCTTCGTCGCCATTGATGTACGCGTCGCGAATCGAGCCCTGTGTGATGGGATTGGCGCTCATGATCGTTTGGTGCCAAAAATAATCATTCGTTCGCTCTCAGCGCTAAATTCCGAACCATCCGTGTCGCCGTAGACTGCATCGACCATCAAGCGTTCCGATCCTAACAATTCGGTGAGTTCTTCGCGCGTGAATAGCTGGACGGATTCGCCCAGTTCGGCACAGATTCGGCCTTCTTTCGTTAGCGTGGTTGTCTTGTTGAGGCGACCGTCGGACTCGCTAATCCAGCGGGTCTCGTGAATGAGATATCCATCTTGTTCTCGCTCGGAATTCGGAATCAGGGTTTCCCTTGCGAACGCAGGGTTGATGTAGTCGATCATGAACCGACCGTTGGTTTTGAGTGCATTGGCGACGCCTTGCACGACTGCGTGGTTTTCTGCCGCGTCTTCAAAATAGCCGAAGCTCGTGAAGAAGTTCATGACGGCGTCCATGGAGCCGGTGAAGGGTATCGCCCGCATATCCGCACGTACCAATTGCGCCGCGACGGTCTCGCTCGCAATGGCCAGTAACTCGCCGGAGTAATCGAGTCCTACTACGTTGTCCGTATACTTCCGTAAGTGAACGAGATGGCGTCCATTTCCGCAGCACAGATCAAGGACGCGGGAGTGGGGGCCAATGTCGAGTTGTTCGGCGGCAAACCGCGACTCGGGTGCGGCGGATTCCACCGACCGGTGCGCGTACACCACGGGATACAGTTCGCCGAATGACAGCTTGAACCAATCGGAATCTATTTTGGGGCCGGTTGACGTCATATTAATCGTCTGTTTTGGTGCGATCTACTTGAAGTCGACTAGCGCGTCGTATATCGCGCAAACGGCGCGTTCCAGATCGTCGGAATTGACCCCGATAATGATGTTGTTCTCCGATGAGCCTTGATCGATTACGCGTATATTCACATCTGCACCGGCCAGCGCGTTGAATAATTCAGCGGCTAACCCTACGTGTCCGGACATGCCCTGGCCCACGGTCGCGATGATCGCGAGATCACGGGACACGATAATGCTGTCGGGGTCGCATCGCCGTTCAATATTTTTCCTTACGGCGGCACTGTGCTTTCCAAGTTCTTCGTCCTTGATGATCAACGAAATGGTATCAATGCCGGTCGGCATGTGTTCGAAACTCACGCCCAATTCTTCAATAACGGAAAGGATCTTTCGCCCAAATCCACGCTCCTTGTTCATGAGCGCCTTTTCGATTGTCACCATTGTGAAGCCGCGTCGCCCTGCGATACCGCAAACCGCCTGATCAGGTGTGCGATCGGCCAAGATGTGGGTGCCCGGGTCGCCGGGTGAATTGGTGTTGCGAATGTGAATGGGGATGCCTTCGGCGCGTACCGGGAAGATCGCTTCGTCATGCAGGACTTGGGCGCCCATGTAGGAAAGTTCGCGCAATTCAGTGTACGTGATTTCGCGAATCGGTTTAGGATTGTCGACGATACGTGGGTCCGCCATGAGAAAGCCTGATACATCGGTCCAATTTTCATAGAGCGACGAACCGGATGCTCGCGCGACTACTGCGCCGGTGACATCGCTGCCTCCGCGCGAAAAGGTCTTGATAGAACCGTCGTCCATCGCGCCGTAAAAACCGGGAATCACGAATCGGCCATCGGAGCCCAATCGTTCGGCGAGTAGTTCATACGTTGCCTCGTCCAGCACGCCTTCGTCATCAAACCGGATACAATCCGCAGGCTCAACATATGTTGCATTCAATAGCGCTGCGACGAGGCGCGCCATCAAATGCTCGCCTCGCGACGCCATGAAATCCGGTTCGGGATGATCGGCGCCCGTCTGTGCGATTTCTTCCAGCTCCGCATACACGTTAAAAGGGACGCCGAGATCGGTTGCCAATTCTTCGAAACGCTCGGCGATGATGGCCCTGGGTTCTGCGGCGTCCAGACCTTGTTGAGTCAATCCGTGCCATGCGTATAGTAAGTCGGTAACTTTGCGATCTTCGGGCGTGCGTTTTCCGGGCGCAGAAACCACAATGAACCGCCGATTGGGATCGTCGTCAATAATCGCTTGGACTCGCCGCAAGCAAGCGGCATCCGCGACGGACGTGCCTCCATATTTGCAGGTAATGTTGTTCACGGTTCTCCGGCCGGTCTAGAGGCTTTTATGCTGTTCGTAGTAGGCCTCGGCGCCGAACATCCCCCTTCGAAGGGGGATTAAGGGGAATGTTTCCCGTGTCGCTGTGAGGATACATATGAACTACATGTGCTCTAGTCACGCTCCTTATCGTTTGGGTAATTCGCCCACGTCCGCTTGAGCAAACGCTGTGGAGCTATGGAATGATGCTGCTGATCCAGCGGTGGACGTCATTGAACGTCACGAACAGCATCAGCATAAGGATAAAAACCAAACCCGCTTGCTGGACCCATTCCATGACGCGGCTACTCAATGGCTTTCGCCGAACACTCTCAATGCCCAAAAACAGCAAATGTCCGCCGTCCAATACCGGTAACGGAAGCAGGTTGAATATGGCGAGATTGATGCTAATGAACGCTGTCATTTCCATCAGCCACGGAAGTCCGCGGCGCGCCGCCTGGGATGCGATCTGCCCAATCATGACCGGGCCGCCAAGGTCGCGCGGACTTACGTACCCTGTCACCAGTCGGGACAGGGTCTTTGTGGTTAGCAGAAGTGCTTTCTTCGACCGCTCGAATGCTTCCGGCACGATTTGGCCAGGCTCCGCGCGCGCGAGCACTGTCTTTTCGCTCATCGCGACACCAATTGAGCCGACACGGTCAAGTGTAAGTTCGGCGTCAAATGTACTCTCGCTCCGCAATAGGCCATACCATATCGCTGGACGGAGCACACTCACCTGCAACGTTTCGCCGGGCTTATCGTGTTCCAATTTTTTCAACATCGAGTACGTGGCCGGCTGGCCATTGATTTCAGTAATGATGTCTTTGGGCTTTAGTCCTGTCACTTCCCGCTGGTCGTCACTAAGTCCCGCAATGAGAGGCCTCGACTCATCTTCTTTGTCGGGATCTTCTGGAATGTAAATGAGATAATCCGGGAACCGGCCCATCGCTCGAGTATTCACTGTTACTGTACGCACGCCCGCACTACTGCCGACCTCCAGCTCGACCGGTTGTCCGTCTTCAAATTCGGCCAAGGTCAAAATGAATGTCGACATATCGACTGGATCGCCGTCCGCGCGCAGGATTTCGTCTCCTGACGTGATGCCCGCTGCCGCCGCGGGCGAATCTTCGATCACGTCTTCGACGAGAATTCCGAAGAATGGTGCAATACCAATCCGCGCGAGCCGTTCTCCCTCGCCCATAATCTTGGGTGACACGAACGTTTTGTAGAGCGTCGCCGTGCCATCCGGTGCTGTGCGCTCGATGAGCACAGCCAGTTCTTGACCGCCGCCGAGTGCCGCTTCAGCGGCAACGTCCGGCAAAATGTTCTTAATTGGGTTGCCGTTAACACGTAAAATGCGATCGCCGGTCTTCCATCCGGTTTCGTCTGCGGCTTGTTCCCGGTCGACCTGCGCACTGTCGTTCACAACTTGGTAGAGGGAAGCTTCAAGTACGGGAGACCCGTCTTGTATTTGACCCACCCGGCTATCGACTTCCCATTCCGGGACTTCGTGCTCGAACGCGACGACGACGCCGTACATGAACACCGCAAGAATCAGGTTTGCCACAGGGCCCGCCGCGATGACGATTACGCGTTGCCAAATCGGCTTGGTGCTAAACCAACGCTCTGGTGGCACATCGCCGAACTCTTTTTCGCGTTCCTCATCGCTGAGCGGCACATCCTCTTGACCCGCCATTTTGACGTAGCCGCCAATGGGCAGTGCGCCAATGCAATAGTCCGTTTCGCCGATGCGCATGCCAAAGATGCGTGGTGGCATCCCCAAGCTGAAACGATCGCAATAAATGCCGCATGCTTTTGCGGCTAGAAAATGACCCAGTTCATGAAAGAACACGAGCCAGCTCAAGACCAAGATGAAAATGAGAATATTGAAAAGCATTACTACGCTACTCCCAGAGATGCGATTCTTTGTGATGCACATGCGCGGCCGGCGCGGTCGGCTTCGAGCACCGATTCCAGCGATACACTTTGTGTTACCGGACACGTGTCCATCGCTTCTTTCACGGTGTCCGCGATATCCAGGAATCGTAGATCACCTGCACAAAACGCCGCGACCGCGGTTTCATTGGCCGCGTTGAGTGTGGCGGGCGCAGTGCCGCCTACCGCCGCGGCGTCCAGCGCGAGCTGGAGACACGGCAGCTGTTCAAAATCCGGTGTGTCAATTGTCAACGCTTTCATTCCCGTCAAATCCAAGCGACCCAAGGGTTTGCTCACACGTTCTGGCCATGTCAGCGCATATTGAATGGGGAACTTCATATCGGTGAGCCCTAGGTGAGCGAGGATGCTTCCGTCCGTGAACTCGACCAGGCTATGCACGATGCTCTGCGGGTGGATGACCACCCGAATCTTGGATAAGGGTAAGGCAAATAGCCAATGCGCTTCAATGACTTCGAGGCCTTTGTTCATGAGGGTGGCCGAATCTACGCTGATTTTCGCTCCCATATCCCACGTCGGATGATTCGTGGCTTCTTCGGGGAGCACGCCCGTCAAGGATTCTGGCGATCGCCGATAAAAGGGTCCACCGGACGCGGTCAAATGGATGCACTCGACGGTACCGAGATCTTCGCCGTGTAGGCACTGGAATATTGCGTTGTGCTCGCTGACCACGGGTAATACTTCGACGTGGAGGGCGCGCGCCTCGTCCATAATGATGGCCCCGGCCATCACCAGCGGTTCCTTGTTCGCGATCGCGACGCGGTTCCCTGCGCGGATTGCGCTCAGAATTGGCCGAAGGCCTGCGGCCCCGACCATTCCGCACAGGACCACGTCCACGTCGGTCGCCGCCAACGTCTCCACACCCGATGTGCCCGATAACAGTTTCGAATCGCCAAACTCGCCCGCGACTGTCCCTGCGACTGCCTCATCGCTGATCGCTACGAATTCCGGCTTGAATTCAGTGGCCAGCGTGGCGAGCTTTGGGGCATTCCTGTGTGCGGACAAGCCCACGATATCGAAAGAATCGGGGTACGCGCGAACGACATCTAACGCGCTATCGCCGATAGAGCCGGTAGCGCCAAGAATGACGAGACGCTTACGCATGCAAGCACCGCGCATTCAGTGGGAGGTGCTCCTTAGTTTTCACTGTCGGCCCTGTTCTCATCTCGATTTTCAAACGATTTGAGCAACGTTTCCATCGTCCTGCGTTGATGGAAACGCTTTTCAATCGTCGATTCAATCTCTGCTGCGGAGTGCATACGCAATGCTTTGTTCGCAAAACGCTTGGCTTTGGAATACTCCATGTTCGCGAGTTCCGCAGAGACCCGGGGCAAGGCCGATGGCGACATACTAATTGCATCGACGTCGAGTCCAAGTAATAACTCGGTGAATTTCGGATCGCCCGCGATCTCGCCGCAGACGGAACACGGGATCCCTGCGGTCTTCGCCGCCTTAACGGTACGTCGAATCATACGCAATACGGCCGGATGCGCGGGCGAATACATGTGGGCAATGCGTTGATTTACGCGATCCACCGCGAGCGTGTATTGAATGAGATCATTTGTGCCCAGACTAAAAAAATCGCATTCTTTCGCAAGCTGGTCCGCCACTTCGACGGCTGCCGGCAATTCGATCATCGTTCCGATTGGCAAATCTGGGCGAAACGGGATACTTTCTCGCTCCAAATCTGCGCGAACATCATTCAAAATGGATATCACTTGCCTGAATTGGTCCACGCCGCTGATCAGCGGAAACATCACGCGCAGATCTCCGTGAACGGATGCGCGAAGAATCGCCCGCAATTGAGGCTTGAATATGTCCGGCTGATCCAGGCAAAAGCGAATGGCCCGCCAGCCCAGTTGCGGATTTGGTTCTGTCTCCCGCATTAGGTGCGGGGCAACTTTGTCGCCACCCAAATCCAGCGTTCGGATTGTAACCGGCAACGGTTTCATGCTTTCGGCGAGTCGTGAATACGCCTTGTACTGTTCCTCCTCCGAGGGCGGAGTGCGGCGGTCGAGATAAAGAAACTCCGTACGAAACAGGCCCACACCTTCTGCACGCATTCGACTGAGGGGCGTTATTTCCTCCGGCAGTTCGATGTTGATCATCGTAGCCATGCGATGGGCGTCGAGCGTAGTCCCCGGACCGGTTGCCTGTGCGGCCAATACCTTTTTCTTGCGCTCTTCGTCTTTCTGTTTACTGCGATACGATCGCAATGACTCGGGCGCCGGGTGGAGCATTACGTCGCCATTGTCGCCGTCCAGGACGATCGTCTCACCTGCCGTTACCGCCGTATTTGTAAATGAAAGGCCAACCACCGTAGGAATCTCAAACGCGCGCGCAAGAATCGCGGTATGCGACGTCGCGCCGCTCTGCTCCAACACCAAGCCCAGCGTGTTCACTTTGTCGATGTGTTCAATGTCCGCCGGCGATAGCGTATGCGCCATGACAATACAGGGCGATTCGAAGTGTTCAAGGTCGATGTTCTCCTTGTGCAACAACTTGCGCAATATCCGTGTACCGATGTCCACAACATCTTCGGCACGTTCACGAAATCGCGGATCAGGAGCCTCCTGGATGATCTTTGAGTAACGCTTGATCATGTCGTCGACGAGGAATTCGGCGTTCAGCGACTCCTGCTTGAGACGCTTTTCCATCTCCTCCCGCATCGCGACGTCTTCGAGCAAAAGCATATGCGCCTCGAAGATTTCCGCGTGTTGCGAGCCAAACTCTTCGGCCGTGCGATGCCTCGTCGCATCGATTTCTTTGCGAACTTCCGCTACCGCGTGATCGAAACGGCCCAATTCCTTGGCGGGATCGGTTGCGCGGTACTTGGGCACGTCAAGGGATGAAGCACCCAGGACGAGGGCAGGGCCGATCGCGACGCCAGGTCCGACGCCGATGCCTCGCAGCAAGACTTCCATTGGTTTATGTTTCCCCGAAACCTGCCGCGACGAGTTTTCGAACCGCGTCTAATGCATCATCGGCATCCACTCCGGAGCAGATGACCTCGATTTCACTGCCTTGCCCTGCCGCGAGGGTAAGCAGCCCCATGATGCTCTTGGCGTTGATTATATTGCCATTTAGGCCAATTTTGACCTCTGCCTCGAATCCGATGACGGCTTGTACGAGGGCCGCAGCCGGACGGGCGTGCAGTCCTAGCGGATTGACGATACGAATGGTTTCACGAGCTTCATGCATGATGGTTTGCGGGACAGTCTTCGTTTGTGGCGAGCGATGCCACCAGCGGCAGGCGGCCCGAGATTGGCTCAAGCCACCTTGTCAAACTACCGCGCAAGTATAAGGGACCACCCTATTCCTTGCAAAATGGTCTCCTAGTTGGCGTTCGGAGGGTTTCAGTGTTACGTGGGCACGCCCAGGCCGAGTTCCCGATGGCGGGTCCGGGCCTCGAAGCCCAATTTTTGTACCATTTGCGTGATGTCCTCGGCGATGGCCACGGACCGGTGTTGACCTCCTGTGCACCCCACGGCGACGGTGAGATAGGATTTGGGTTCTTTGGCAAAACGGGGGAGGACAAAGGTCATGAGGCGCTCGATTTCTGCCAGAAAAGAATCCGCGTCTCCCGATTCGAAAATATATTGGCGAACGGCCTTATCTTTGCCGGTGCTATTGCGCAGGTCCCGGACGTAGAATGGATTCGGCAAGAACCGGACATCGAATACTAAATCCGCTTCTTTTGGCAACCCATGCTTGAATCCGAACGACATGACCGTCACCGCCATGGCTACGTCACCTTTCGTTGTGCCGAACACATCGGCGAGCCGGTCGCGCAATTCGGACAATGACGTTTCGCTCGTGTCGATCATGTGGTCCGAGCGTTGTCGAATGGCGTCAAGTTGGTCACGCTCCTGCGCGATGGCTTCCTGAACACTTAAATTACTGCCCGCGGGATGACGCCGACGGGATTCGCTATACCTTTGAATTAGAATATCGTCCGCGCAGTCCAAGAATACTGTTTCAAATGGCGTACCGAGATTCGCTGCCTCATCCAAGTACGCTGGCAATTCGTCGAATTGATTGCCTGACCGGCTATCGACGCACACGGCAGCACGCCCCTGTCCAGGGGCGGCGCGGCGCAACAAATCCACGAAGGTTGGCAACAAAGGTGCCGGTAGATTATCGACGCAGTAGTAGTTGAGATCTTCCATGAACTGGAGGGCACGACTTTTGCCTGCGCCGGACAGCCCGGTTAGCAAAACGAGACGTAGCGAATTAGGCATTCGAATCTGACATCAAGGTCATTAGCCGCTCGTTGAGGGCCTGGGCAGGATTTACGCCCATATCTTTTAGGCGATGATTGAGCGCGGCGACTTCTAGAATAATGGCAATATTTCGACCCGGACGGACGGGAATAACCAGATACGGGACGCGTACACCGAGGATGTCGACATATTCGTCGGTCAAACCCGTACGGTCGTATTTGCCCTCGGGATTCCATTCTTCAAGCTCTACGATCAGCCCGATTCGTTTTGAATGGCGCACGAGCCCAACGCCGTATACGCTCTTAATGTCGATAATGCCGATTCCACGGATTTCCATGTGATGTTCGATTACGGGGGACGACTCCGCGTAGAGCCAGTTCTCGCGTTTGAGTTTTAAGGCGACAACGTCGTCTGCGATGAGCCGGTGTCCGCGCTCAACGAGCTCGAGGGCCGTTTCACTTTTTCCGACGCCAGGCGTACCAACGATGAGGCACCCAACACCATAACAATCTACGGCCGTTCCGTGGACCATCGTTTCCGGCGAAAACTCCTCGGATAAGAACAAGATCGTACGGCTCATGATTTTACCCGTGGACTGTGTCGATTGGATCAGGGGAATGCCGCGACGGTTGCACTCGTCAACCAACATTGGCAACGGCTCAAGACCGCGAGAAATCACGAACGCGGGAATCTCGAATGAAAACAGCCGCTCAAGCCGGTGTTGGAGCTCGGCGGTATTCTGCTTGCGCATGAAATGGATTTCGGTGTTGCCGAGCATCTGGAGACGGTCACTGGAAAAGAAGTCCAGGTACCCTGCGAGCGCCAGGCCGGGCCGGTTGACGTCGGGCGTCAAGACGTGGCGGCCGAGCCCCTGATGACCGCCCAGAATCTCCAACTCGAGATCGCTCCGCATTTCATCGAGCAAATGACCGACGGTGATGTGACTCTGGCGATTGACGGGTAAGTTATTGGTGTCCATACGGCGGTCGATTCACAACGACTGCGGCGAAGCAGTCGTCGTGCTTGTGCGACAAATTCTCCGATCTTGCGTTGAGATCATTTGAAGCGGCGCGTAGATCAATTGGGCGGAACAATCAGCCCGTAACGCTCACCGGTTCGCTTATAAAGCACGTTGATATTTCCGGAGTCTGAATTCGAGAACACCAAGAAATCGTAGTCGCGTAGATCCAGTTGTAACACGGCTTCGTCGACTGTCATCGGTTTCACTTCCATCGGTTCACGCTCGATAATTCGATGGGCTGTGTCGACCGCCGTTTCAGCGTTGGTCTCCGTATTAATCGCATCCGTCATCTCAAGCAGTTGATGTTCCAACTCATGGAGCGGTTTGCGATTTCGATGTTGTGCGCTGCTGATTCGGTTCTTGTATTTCCGAACCTGTTTTTCCAGCTTGTGGATTACATCGTCTACGGACGAGTACATATCGCCTGTGCTCTCGCGTCCGTGAACGTGCAATCCGTTTACGTGCATCGTCATTTCGGCTATATGCCGATGTTTTTCCACGGACAAAACGACGTCCGCCTCAATGTCTTTTTCGAAATGTTCGCGAAGCCGGTCGAACTTGGAGTCGATATGCGACTTTAACGCGGACGTGATATCGAAATGTCGTCCTGCGATTGTGATACTCATGATGTAAATCCTTTCTATGTCCAAGGCACACGGAGGAGATGCGGGCCACCGTCAATGCTAAACCTGTACGGCTTTGCAGTCAACGAGCTAGCATGCCGTTTAGGGTCGCCCCTCGTAATCGTAGTAGCGAAATGTCACCGAGGGCGACGCGACGCATACCGCGCCAGCATATCCAGAACCCATTTCCGGTGCCGTCAGGGACCAATGGTCTACTCCGGGATCGCCATCAAACCGGAGCAAGCGGGGCAACTCGTCCTGACCAAACGCTACGGAAAACGAATCGAGTGGCAGCGATAACCCTTCTCCGTGGGCCTTTATGAAGGCCTCCTTACGGGTCCAACAGCGAAAAAACGCCTCACGTTGGTCGTTCTCGGGCATCTGGCGCAGGCGTTCAACTTCGTCGGGGCTGAAAAAACGCTCGGCGATCCGTTCACGCGAAACCTTGCGTTCGATTTGCTCGACGTCGACACCGATTGCGTAGCGACGCGTGAACCCTATGATCGCCAATGCGCCGGAGTGGGAGACATTGAACTCCACTTGGTGGTTGCATATCGCCGGATCCAACGCAGGCTTGCCGTGCTTCGAGCTCGTGAGCCCCAGTTCCCGTTCACCGACGCCGGTGTATTGGCCTAATAATTTTCGCAGGACGCCGCGCGTGGTTGTAAACCGATTTCGGTCCGTGTCAAATCGATAACGATCGGCACGAGCGCGTTCAATTGGATCCAGCAGCGTGCGAAACGGTCCGGGGGCAAGTTGTACGAGGTCTAGGCGCAAACGCCAGACGTGCACCGTCTGGTCTGAAAGTTCCAGCGACGTAGGCGGCGGTTGCCAGACACAATTCATGTCGGGGAAGGGCTGGTAGGCCCGTGCAGTGCTTTATCGATGACGTTCAACATTGGCTCCGGATTGGATTGCCAGTAGAAATGACCGCCTGCGAACGTATGCGATTCGAACGTTGATCTTGTGTGGCTTTGCCAATCGGAGAGCGAATCGACAGCGACTTCCTTGTCTTCTTCACCGCCGAGGGCGATGATTGGACTCGCCACTTGTGCGGTCGCATCACGGGTATACGTTTCAAGCAACGTAATGTCCGCGCGCAACAAAGGAACAAATATGTCCAGCAATTCTTGGTGCGCGAATACCTCGTCGGGAGTCCCTTCGAATGAGCGAATGCGCTCAACGAATTCAGCATGCGGCAGTTGATGTGCCTGGACGGAATCCGCGGGGCTGCTAGGTGCGCCGTGGCCGGATAGGAACAGGCGGTTTGGGCGTATGGCTTCCGCTGCTTCCAATCTACGTGCGAGTTCAAACGCGATCATCGCGCCCATGCTATGTCCGAATATGCTAAAGGGGCGGTCGGCATGGCTCGCAATCAACGGTACGAGAACTTCCATGAGCGATGTCATGTCGGTGAATGGCGGTTCGCCCATCCGCGATTCTCGGCCGGGCAGGTGAATGGCCCAGACCTCGGTTTCTTGAAAGTGCTCTTGCCAGTTTCGAAAAGCCATCGGGCCGCCGCCGGCGAAAGGAATACAGTAAAGGCGTGTGGCGGTCGATTTCAGGGTCCGAGTGCATCGGAACCATCGATCGAGACCGGGAACGGTAGACAGGCTGGGGTTTGTGTAGTCAGGTTCCAATGTCTAGATCCAAACGTATTGTTGCGAGTACAGCCGTTGATCGTGAATCGAACGGAATTCTAGGCAACGTTTCGAATATGCGGTCACTGAAACTGGGGATTCGGGTGACGTTTCCGTCGGTTTTTGCATGTTTTTCGTTGCGCCGCATTCAGCGGAATGTAATACTCTGATCATAGATTTGGTGAAACATTTGCCGATTTGAATCCTATTATTATGCAGAGGGGCGGGGGTGTTTGGCGAATGCGGCCTGGACAGTTGCGTCACGTCTATACGAGCGAACCCTCCTGAACGCAACGGTTTAGCTGGAAACCTACTCCACATTTCACGGGTCCAACCAGGGTGCGGATAACGTGATTATTTGGAGAACGTTAAGAAGAAGCCGATCACCAATAGTGGAAATACGCGCAATCATGAGAAGGCGCATCGTAGCACGCCTTTCTACATGCCGCGTATTTGACTCGCGAGTTTGACCATGAACCAGAAGAGTACCAGTGTGAACGGAGCGTTGAAGTCGAGCTTTCGTCTTCGTGACGGCATTGATCCAACGAGTGTTCGCATCCCAGACTTCGCGCCGAACTTGACCACGTTTGTCGACTTGGTTCGGCACCGGGCCGATCAATCGCCCACGGATCTGCTGTATCAGTTCTTTGATGACGACGGCGATGTGGTTGGGCGGTTTACGTGCGAAGAATTGGACCAGAAAGCGCGCGCCATTGCAGCGAACCTTGTTGCGCAGGGCGCCGAAGGTGAACGTGCGCTGTTGCTCTACGCGCCGGGACTCGATTATATCGCCGCTTTTTTTGGTTGCCTCTATGCTGGCGTCACTGCGGTACCGGCTTATCCGCCGGACCTGACGTGGCTTGAGAGGACGTTGCCTCGCCTAGCGGTCATTACGGATGATGCTCAACCCAAATTTGCGCTGACGACCGAATTGATTCTTTCCGCAGCGGAATCGATGTTCGATCTCGCTCCCAACTTTCGCAGTTTATACTGGCTGGCAACGGACACAATCGATGATGCTCAAGCCGACGACTGGCGCGAACCCACGCCGGACGGCGAACGTTTGGCATTTCTGCAATACACGTCTGGATCGACTCGCGACCCAAAAGGCGTGATGTTGACCCACAACAATTTGTTGGCTAACGCATTCGCCACTCACAACGCATTCGATCTTCAACCCGGAATTTTGGGGTCGCTTTGGTTGCCCCCGTATCACGACATGGGCCTCATCGGAGGCATCATGCAGCCAATCTACAGCAGTTTTAGAATGAATCTCATGTCGCCGGTGTCGTTCTTGCGCCGTCCGTTGTATTGGCTTGAAATGGTGTCGAAGACGCGCGCGGAACTCGCGGGCGGCCCCAATTTCGCCTACGATTTTTGCGTACGGAAATCGACGCCGGAAGAACGCGCCTCGTTCGACTTGAGCAATTGGAAGATCGCGTTCAACGGCGCGGAGCCGATTCGATCTGAAACACTGGACCGTTTTGTGGACGCGTTTGAATGCGCGGGTTTTAAAAAGTCTGCTTTCTTCAATTGCTACGGCATGGCGGAAACGACATTGTTCGTAAGTGGCGGCTTGCACACGGGGAAAACGAAAGGCCCAGTGTCGAGCGGCGCGATTGCGATCAATCTAGATATTCAAATCGTGGATCCGGATACGCTGAAGACGTGTTCGGAAGGTGACGAAGGCGAAATTTGGGTACACGGCCCGAGCGTTGCGCGTGGATATTGGAATCAACCGGGCGCGACGGAAGAAACCTTCGACGTCACGATCCCCGGTGGCGATGGAACGCCGTACCTTCGTACCGGCGATCTCGGATTCCTGCGCGGGGACGAGTTGTTCGTTACCGGTCGTCGTAAAGACCTCATCGTTGTTCGTGGCACCAATCACTACCCGCAAGATATTGAGTATTCCGTTGAGCACGCACACCCGGCGCTACGACGCGGGTGTGTGGCCGCCTTTTCGATCGATGTCGACGGTGAAGAACGCTTGGTCGTTGTGCAGGAAGTCAATGATACCGTCAGCGACACCGTTGATGCGGCTGAAGTATTCGGTGCGATTCGACGGGAAGTTGCGCGCGATCACGACTTGCACGTCCACGGGATCGCCCTCGTGTCGGTCCGCAGTATCGCGAAAACGTCGAGCGGCAAGATACAGCGTCAAGCAAATAAGGCGGCGTACTTGGATGGGTCGCTTTCAATTGTTGCGCAATCCGATGACTCGGCAACGACGACCGAGCCTCAAGGCACCCAGTCTCTGGAGGCATCCGACGGTACTATGGAATTTAGTCTGCTCTATTTCGCGAGCAATGATGCCGAACGCGCGTCGGATAAGTATCGCTTATATATCGAAGGCGCCAAATTTGCCGACCGGAATGGATTTACTGCGTTGTGGACGCCTGAACGCCACTTTCACGCGTTCGGTGGTCTGTATCCAAACCCCTCCGTATTAAGTGCGGCATTGGCGATGGTGACCGAGCGCATTCGCTTGCGTGCGGGTAGTGTTGTATTGCCGCTGCACGATCCGGTCCGCGTTGCTGAGGAATGGGCGGTCGTTGACAACTTGTCCAACGGTCGCGTCGATCTCGCGTTCGCGCAGGGTTGGAACGCAAACGATTTTGTGCTCGCGCCCGACGCATACGATGATCGCAAGGAACGTATGTACGCCGGTATCGAGACGGTGCGGAAGCTGTGGCAAGGCGAATCCGTGTCCCTCAAAAACGGTGCCGGTGAAGATCGCGACATTCGAATATACCCATTGCCGCAGCAGACTGATTTTGAGACCTGGATTACATGTTCCGGTGGCGCGGAGCGTTTCATCGAAGCCGGCGCTGGCGGATTCAATGTATTGACGGCGCTGTTGTTTCAAGAAGTCGAACAATTGGCGGGAAAACTCGCGCTGTATCGCCAAGCCCGCGCCGACAACGGATTCGATCCTGATGCGGGTCGCGTTACGCTCATGCTTCACACGTACGTGGACGACGACATGGACCGCGTTCGGGATCGCGTTCGCGAACCGTTCAAAGATTACCTCGAATCGTCTGTCGACTTATGGCGCACCGAGTCGGATCGTTTGGAAAGTCTTGGCCGCGGGGAACGTGAAGATTTGCTGGAGTTCGCATTCGAACGCTACTTCCAAACCACCGCGCTCATGGGCACGCCTGACTCGTGTGCCGGTATGGTCGAGCGACTCAGTGCGGCGGGCGTCAATGAGATCGCGTGTCTAATCGACTTCGGCGTGGAACGTGACGCTGCGTTGGCCGGACTGCGTGGGATTAACACCCTGCGCGAGCGGTTCGCGCCCGGCGGCACACGAACTGGTGACGCCGTGAGTTCCACGCAG
>JAJDAB010000461.1 GCA_029262095.1 Candidatus Hydrogenedentota bacterium | reverse complement strand
CAAAATCCGTCTTCGGTGCGAATGAGCGAATTCGTATTGGTGTCGTGGCTTGCGGTGGACGCGCCAGTTCTCATTTGGAAGCGTTTACGGCGGACGCCGGATCCGAAGTCGTCGCCATGTGCGACCCGGATTCGAAACGCTTGATGGGCAAGGCCAACGCACTCGAAAAAATCACGAAGAAAAAACCGGCGACCTATTCTGATGTCCGCGAACTTTTGGCCGATGACAATGTGGACGCCATCACTATTGCAACACCAAACCATTGGCATTCACTTGGTGCGATTTGGGGCGTGCAAGCCGGCAAAGATGTGTATGTCGAAAAGCCGCTCTCCCACAACATATGGGAAGGCCGGCAACTCGCTGCCGCTGCTGAGAAGACTGGCCAGATCGTGATGCACGGAACCCAAAGCCGGTCCGACGCGCGTTGGATGCGTGACATCAAACTTTTACAAGACGGTTTCCTCGGCAAGGTGAATGTTGCAAAAGGTTTTACCTACAAAACCGGTAACCGCCGATCGATTGGCCACGCAAAATTCGAGAAAGCACCCGACAACCTTGATTGGGAACAATGGCAAGGGCCGGCCAGCCGCCAGGAATATTGCTCGAACTATCATCCGTATACCTGGCATTGGTTCTGGCACTACGGCAATGGCGAAACCGGAAACCAAGGCGTTCACCAGATGGACTTAGCCGTCTGGGGATTGAATCGCGGACTACCGGTTAAAGTGTACAGCGCGGGCAATCGCTACGCCTGGGACGACCAAGCGGAAACACCGAACACCCAACTCTCCACCATGACGTACGCCGATGGTTCAATGTTGGAGTTTGAAGTGCGCAATATGGGTTCGTACAAAGAAGCTGGCAAGACCACCGGTAATCACTTCTTGTGTGACAACGGTTATTACGTTGAAGGCCAAGGCTTCTTCGATTATGAGGACAAGAACATTCCGGTCGAAACGGAAATGCCTGAGACCTTCGGCACGTGGGGAAATTTCCTGAACGCCGTACGCACGCGAAGCCAAGCGAACGTTCACGGCACGGCACTCGAAGGCCATTTGTCTTGCACGCATATTCACATGGCGAATATTTCCTATCGACTCGGCCGGTCACTCGAGTTTGATCCGGAGACCGAACACTTCAAGAATGATGACGAAGCCAACGCGATGGTCTCTCGCGAATACGCAGCAGGATTCGAAGTCCCTGAAATCGCCTAACACTCCCGACTCGGTATTCCCCCCGAGGTCGTTCACAGCGCCTCCGGGGGATTTCTTTTCCATAGCCCGACCGTTTGGCAATCCATTGTCGATCGTGGCGATGCCGTATGGATGTATGTAGCTCAAAAATGAATCTATCGATTTGGTCGAAATCACCCCAACTATTTGGTACCCATTGGGTTAGGCCTGTCCCGCAGAGAAATCTCATAGGCCTAACGAATTAGATTCGAAGCTCATCCGATTGGCTTGACATCTTACGAGCTCGGTGCTAATTTAAAACATCAGTAAACATTAACTTTCGCAAGAACAGCAATCATGGATTCGTATTGGCCGGGGTCGCAGTTCGATAGTATGTAGCGTGTCATCGTCATTGGAGGTGTTGAATGGAAGCGCAGGCGGCTACCACGATTCCAGTGGAAGCTCCTATCGATCTTGTTCCGCGTAGGCTGCCCGTCCAAGATCGAGCGAAAGAGCGAGTCGAGCGTGTTCTCGACACAATGGCTGCAATTCTTGTCGAAACGGGTTTCGATGGCATCTCGACCAATCTGATTGCCGAACGGGCAAATATCGATGTCGCGTCCATTTACCAATACTTCCCGAATAAATACGCCATTTTGCGGGCCCTCGCTGAGAGGACCTTCGCACAAAACCGGTCCTACATAGAAGCTTACGACAGCTGCATTCCAGCGGAGGAGGATTGGTCGACTGCTTTGACCGGGCAGACGAAATACTTGGTCAACGGCATTCGCGCGGACCCAACCAATATCGCACTGCGCCGCGCAATACGTGCCAGGCCGGAATTCTGTGCGATCGAAAAACGCGGCAACGAGTTATTGGCGAAAACCTTTGCCGATATTTTTAGGAGACGTGGCATACCGGTCGATGATGAGAGCCTTCGCCGTATGAGCCGAGTCCTCGTGGAAACAGGCATGGCCATTTTGGATGTTGTCTCGACGGGCAATGTGCCCGATCCGGACGCATACGTTGATGAAATAAAGACGATGCACTTGGCATACGTCAAGCGGTGTATTGAGAAATCCACGATATCGAACACAGCTCAAGCATGAGAAGCTATCGTGCTGGGCGCGTGGAACACCGGGACATCGTAAATGGGAATGGAGGTGATGTGACGAAAACCGCTTGACCATGGAGAAGGGCAAAACGTTCTGTCCTTGGAAGTCTCCACACCATTGTGATTCGCGCTATTGTGGAAATTATTCCTTAACAAGTGAGGGGATTTTCGACGGACCAATGGAAGTTCCCTCAGTGAATTGCAGTATTTTGGACTGTTAAACTTACCGCAATTCTTCAACGATTCAGAGGAGTCATAACATGCAAAGACGGTCAGGGTTTACGCTCATAGAATTACTCGTAGTCATAGCAATTATCGGAATACTTGCGGCGATCTTGCTTCCTGCACTAGCACGTGCGCGTGAGGCAGCTCGGCGCGCCAGTTGTCAGAACAACCTGAAACAAATCGGTCTAGTAGTGAAAATGTATGCGAACGAAAGCGCCGGAGAATTGTTGCCGACGTACTTCCTGGAAGAGGATGCGACGACGTACAATTGCCAGTCATTTGGCAATGATGCTTCCATCGCAGGCGCCATCCCCGTAGGCACGAGGGACATCAATGAAATCATATTCAATGTTCGTCAGGTCTATCCAGAGTACTTGACCGATCCATCGATCATGGTCTGCCCGTCTGATGCAGCGCCAGGTTTCTTCCAAACCGGGTCTGGTGCAAACTTCGCGCATCTCGCTTGTGATGGTGATGACGACTTCGGCGTCACCGGTCTCGCTGATAGCTACGCGTATCTGGGGTACGTGTTCGATAAGAACACGACGTCCGATTTGGTCATCGATGCGTCAATCACGGCCGGTTTTGGACTAACAGGTCCGGTTTCCGCTCAAATCGCGTTGTATTTCCTTCCGATGGATGCGGCGCTAATTTCGACATTCTTCCCGGGCGGATTCAGCGAGCTCGTCGACTCACGCCATGGTGACATCGATCTTCAGCCTGCTGGAGACGTCCTCGGACTTGTCGGTGACCTCGGAAACGGAACCGGCGATTCAATCTTCCGATTGCGTGAAGGTATCGAACGATTCCTGATTACGGATATCAACAATCCTGCGGCATCGGCCAAGGGTCAATCAGAGATATTCATCTGTTGGGATACGTTGTCGACAAACATCAGCGAATTCAGTCACATTCCTGGTGGATCGAACGTGCTCTTCCTCGATGGTCATGTTGAATACCAGCGCTACGAGTCGTCGGGTAGCGGCCCGGCGCCGACCAACAACCTGTTCGCACATATCTTCGAGATCTCTGCGTAAGACTGGTTGACGAATCTTCAGAACTTGTCGAGGCCCGGCGCGAGTCATCGCGCCGGGCTTTTTTCTAGTCTATTCCTCTGATTGACTGGATCCGCGCGCACGCCGTCGTCGCCGCGCCTTCTGCTTACGGATACGCGCCGCCCGAGCTGATTCCTTGGTTTCAGCCCCTGATTCGTTCACCTCGAATAGTTCGCACAGCCGTTTTCGCGCGTAGTACCGGTTGAGCCCCTGCGAACGGGCCTGCTGCATTTTGACCTGGGTCCCGGTCGGGCGGTGTTTGAGCACCACGCAAGTCGCGGTACGGTTGACGTGCTGGCCGCCAGGGCCGCCTGATCGCACGAAAGACTCTTCTAAATCCGCTTCGAGGATCGCGCAGGATTCCATGCGGGCTGATAGCGCCGCCGCTTTTGACTCAGTCACACCAAACCGGTTCATGCCC
>JAJDAB010000460.1 GCA_029262095.1 Candidatus Hydrogenedentota bacterium | reverse complement strand
GTTTCCCGACGCGCCGGAGTTTGGGTCGGTCGGTGCGGGTGGGCGCTACGACGGACTCGTTAGCCGGTTCCACGCGACCGCAGTACCGTGTACGGGTTTCTCGATTGGACTCGAACGATTCCTGGGCGCCCTCGATGCGATGAATCTTCTTCAGCAAAAAAAGACGTGCGCACAAGTCCTCGTCGTTACGATGGGCAATGTCCCGCGAGCCGAGACATTGCGCCTCGCGCGAGAGCTTCGTGATGCCGGAATCCCCACCGAGCCCTACTTCGCCAGCAAGAAGAAAATGAAAATGGGGAATCAACTGTCTCACGCCGATCACTACGGCATCCCGGTCGCTGTCATTCTCGGAGAAGATGAACTCGCGAACGGCGTCGTGTCGATCAAAGACCTCGACGAGGGTAAACGCGAACGGTCCGATCTCACCGACCGGGACGAATACCGGGCGGCGGGTAAGATCGGTCAGATTACCGTGGCCCGAACGGAAATGGTCGCTACCATCCAGAAAATGCTTACTGAGGTTTAGTGCGCCGAACCGGTAGATATTGATATCTTCGGACTTACTGCTGATGCGATATACAACTGCGATGAGATGCGAGTAGAGTAAATACGAACTTGCGGTTGTTCATCTGATGCACATTTTTCGTTTCCGGGGATGCTCTGCCGTATTGTCGACACGCAAGGAATTTCGCCATGTATCATCTCGCGCAAATCAATATTGCCACTATGAAGGCACGGCTGGAAGACCCAATTATGGAAGGGTTTTCCTCGCGCCTGGACGAAATAAACGCGCTGGCCGAGAAGAGCTCCGGTTTTGTATGGCGGCTTCAGACCGAAGAAGGCAATGCGACCGCGATTATGGTGAACGACGAACCGCTGCTTCTAGTAAACATGTCGGTATGGGAATCGATTGAAGCGCTATCCGAATTTACATATCGATCGAACCATGTCGAGTTGATTCGGGGTAGAACGGAATGGTTCGAACCGCCTCGGAGCGCAAGTTTCGCGCTGTGGTGGACCGATCAGGGGCACACACCCACTGTTGGTGAAGGGTTAGGGAAATTGGCCGAGCTCGATCGGGAGAGCCCATCTCAACGCGTGTTTACGTTCGCGAAACCATTTCCCGCGCCAGATTCAGAGGGCACGTAGACTTGCTCTAGCCGCTACTTGTCCCGAACGACGTGTATGATGCGATGGTTCCGTGATACGATCCGGTGTTCCGCAAACGAGTGTGATCGATGGACATCCATGAAATAGTGCATGCATCACTTCGCGAAGACCTCGGCGATGCAGGCGATGTGACCACCGATGCCATTGTCGATGCTGATACGCGTTGCCGCGTGCAACTCATCGCGAAGCAGGATGGTGTCCTGAGTGGGATCGATTGTTTTCGGACCGCGATGGATTTGATGCACGCGGACGTCGCGAATTGGACGAGTAAATCCGATGGCGATGCCTTTACGAATGGCGATATTCTTGTGTCGTTCGAGGGGCTTGCGGGCGGCGTGTTGAAAGCGGAACGGGTGGCGCTCAATTTTCTTCAACGCCTATCTGGCGTAGCGACGATGACCGCGGCGTATGTCGCGGCGGCAGGGTCGTGCATTTGTGATACCCGCAAGACGACCCCTTTGATGCGGTCGCTGGAAAAGCGCGCGGTGCTTCACGGCGGCGGTCGAAATCATCGATTTGGCCTATCCGACGGCGTCCTCATTAAAGACAATCACATCGCAGCTGCCGGTGGAATCGCCCAAGCGGTCGCCCGTGCCCGGGACAGCGTACACCATTTGCTGAAGATTGAAGTCGAAGTTACGACAGCCATCGAATTGGACGAAGCGCTTGAGGCCGGTGTTGATGCCGTGTTGCTCGACAATATGTCCGTGGACGAAATGCGCGATGCGGTGGCACGCGCGAAAACGTTCGACGTGATCTTGGAAGCCAGTGGAAATATGGACGCAGCACGCGCCGCAGAAGCTGCAGCGGCGGGCGTACACCGCGTGTCCGTCGGCGCGCTGACGCATTCGGCGCCTTCGATAGATTTATCTCTGGCGATCGAGGGTGTCTAATCCCACGGACGATTTGGTGCTTTCTCCGCTCAACACGGAGATTGTCGGATCGCGATCATTTGTATACGAGTCGATAGGATCGACCAACGACCGTGCGCTTGAAGTCGGTGGTGACGGGTCGGTCATCGTGGCGGATCGGCAAACGGCTGGCCGCGGACGCCGCGGTCGTACATGGCACAGCGTGTCTGGATTGGGTCTGTGGTTCAGCATTGCGTTTGAACACGACACCAATGGACTGGCCTTCGCCGCACCACTTGCCGTGCGCGACGCGGTCCGCGATATATGCGAGGTGCGTGTGAAGTGGCCGAACGATGTGCTGATCGAAGGCCGCAAGTTTTGTGGCGTATTGGTGGAGCGCCGGGGCAATGTCACCGCGCTTGGTATTGGCATCAACGTTAAACACGGGACTGAAGACTTTCCGCCCGAGCTTCGTGATCAGGCCACGTCTCTGGAACGTGCTACCGGGCAGACCGTTGACCGGGGCGACGTATTGCGCCGCGTTTTGACGGCTTTGGACGAGCGGGTTATCGTTATACGGTCAGGTGGGATCGAATCGGTTCGCGAAGCCTGGGCAGAAGCGTGTGCAATACGCGGCCGCACAATCAGGAGCGATGGGAAAGAGGGAACCGTACGTCAGGTCGATCACGATGGCGGACTGCTCGTGAACACCGTGGGCGGCGAAATCAAGATCCTCTTCGGTGAAATCGTGGAACTGGATGTGTAGCAAAATTTGGAGCCGCCGCGCTACCGCGGCAGAATGGTGATAGTTCTTCATGTTACTCGTAGTCGATGTTGGCAATTCACATACAGTCCTGGGTCTATATAAGGACGACGACTTGGTCGCACACTGGCGCGTGGTCACGACGACGCACCGTACGTCCGACGAGCTTCGTATTCTGTTTCTCAATTTGCTGGAAGAGCGTGGATACAGCGCGGAGGGCGTAACCGGGTGTTGCGTTTCGAGTGTCGTTCCGGAACTCAATCATTCGCTGCAAGGAATGTGCCGGGAGACGTTCAATACGGAGCCACTGCTCATTGGCCCCGGCGTAAAGACGGGACTGATTATCCTTACGGAAAACCCGAAGGAGGTCGGCGCAGATCGTATCGTGAATACCGTTGCCGCATTTGAAGCGTTCGGCGGGCCGCTGATCGTTGTCGACTTTGG
>JAJDAB010000459.1 GCA_029262095.1 Candidatus Hydrogenedentota bacterium | reverse complement strand
GATGTAGCAGAGGCGTTTCCAGATTCTGACAGCTTGAATCGGGCATTACGTAATCTTCTCGAAAATGAGAACGAATATGACGAAGATAATTCTGTCCACAAAAAAGAGGTTTACGCATGGTTCGGTCTCGCAGCGTATAGTGCTAACCTGGTAGTAACTGAGTTGAAGTTTGCGCGACTCATTCTTGAAAGAGAACATATTGACCCGGAGTCAGATGATGAATGGGCAAAAATCGAGAACGCGAAGTCGACGCTGGGGAGTTTGCTGACTCATCTGCATCAAGCCGAGATTATCATTGAAGATACGGATTGGTCATGCCTGCAACTGTGCCTCAAACAACGAAACTGGTTGATACACGGTTATTGGGAAGATCGATCTCATATGTTGGCATCGACACAAGGATGCGTCGAAGTTATCGAAGAGCTTGAAAGTATATGCGCTCAGTTTGAGAATGGAGATGTCACTGCCCAAAACGTTTCCAAGCACATTCGCATGAAGCTTGGAATATCTGAACAGCTCGTTGAGCGGATTCAGGAGGAATATATCCGAAGACTAAAAGCTGGCGAAGCAAGTGAGGAAATTCTTCTCAGCATAAAACGCGGGCTACAGAATTCGTAATCCGTACGGATTCTGGTTGCCTCATCTTTTTGTTTCAACTTTTCGGAACTACGCGGAACGTCGGGAATGCTCATGCAATACAGTGTCGAACGACAGATAGCGGCATCGCCCGAGGCCGTTTGGGCGGTGTTGGCGGATGAATCGAAGTATGCGGAGTGGGACCCGAATATTGAAAATCTGGACGGTACCATTGGTCTGGGTGAGACGATTACGGTGCATACCAAGCTGAGTTCGCGTGCGTTCCCGGTGAAAGTGACGCGGTTCGACGCGAATTCCGTGATGGAGTGGACCGGCGGGATGCCATTGGGTTTGTTCAAAGGCGTTCGACGGTTTACGTTGACGGCCAAGAACGGCGGCACGGAATTCATCATGCGCGAGGTGTTCAGCGGACTATTGTTGCCGCTGATCGGACGGACGATCCCTGACCTTTCGGAGTCGTTTGAGCAATTCGCGGACGGACTCAAGGCGCGCGCCGAAAGCGGTTCGTAGTTGGGTTCCATGCGCGTCAAGCTGAGTGATGAACGGCGCCTCGATCTCGTGCGGTCATTTCAATCCTTCTGCCGATCCGAATTTGACGATGAAGTCAGTGAGCTAAAGGCTGAACGTATTCTCGAATACTTTGTGGAGCGTTTAGGCCCGCCTGTTTATAACCAAGCGATCCGCGATGCACATGCATTCTTGCAGGAGAAATTGCAAGACTTGGAAGGCGAGTTTTACGAGCCGGAAATCGAACACGGATGACACGGATCGGACCGATGTACACGGATGCTGTGTCGGCAAATATGTGCCGCAGGCACAATAGTTTTTTCTTCGGCAACGTACCCGCGGCACGTTGCCCGCGTCTTACTTTCTTTTTCTCGAAAAAGAAAGTAAGACGCGGGCGATACGGAACGTGTCGCGCAATTTGTTAAAATGCGACGAAGCGTTGTCGTCTTCATAGATAGTTTGTATTGGTGCGGTGACGACGCGATAGTCGCCGCGCAATGCGATCGCGAGAATCGCCATCTCCGTTTCATACCGTCCGCCTTGCAAGGTCGCCAATACGTCGATGACGAAGCGTCGCGAATGAATCCTGTATCCGGACTGCGTATCGCCGATGGCCCGTCCATACAGCACTTTCGTGACGAACGCCGACAACTTGTTCCCAAACCGGCTTCGCCACGGGACTTCCGGTCCGTCGAATGTGCGCGAACCAATTAACAAATCCGCGTCTTCTGTGGTAGCCGCTCCCAGCAACCAGGGGAGTTCGGATGTATCGTGTTGTCCGTCCGCGTCGACAATTGCGATGTACTCGATTTCGGGATCGGCCAAGGCCTCTTGAAAACCGCGTAGCATGGCGAAGCCTTTACCCTGATTCGGATCAAGCCGGACGACCGTTGCGCCGAGTTCAGCGAGGCCTTCGGTACAGCCGTCTGTGCTTCCATCGTCGATCACATAGACCCGAGAGGATTCTTGGAGCAACGACTCGACAACCGGACGCACGCGATCGCCCGCGTTGTAACACGGCACGACAACGGCGAGGTCTTTGTCGTCCAAGGATTGTGGTTTAGGTTCGCCCATACGTCAATCGTACTACACCCGGGAGCCATTGCGGGCCATTTGGCCGTGTGCGATACTGCCGGGATTAGGCGGCGCGGGACATTGTTGGGAGAATATAGTCTTGAAACAACTGAAGAAATGGGTGGACGACGGTTCGGTCGACACTATCATCGTGGCGGGAATCGACTTGCAGGGACGGCTTTACGGCAAACGGTGCGACGCACGCGTATTCCTGCGCGACCTGTTCAGTGGCATCCACACCTGCGACTGCAATTTCGGCTGGGACATCGCCCGGATGCTCGTGGAGGACCTCAAGTTCACGGGATGGCACACCGGCTATGGCGATATGACCTCGGTGCCGGATTGGAATACGTTGCGGATGTACCCATGGTTCGAGAGCACCGCGTTGGTCTTGTGCGACACCTTCGATCACCACGGAAACCCTATCGATATCGCCCCGCGCCAGATGTTGCGCAAACAGCTCGATAAGGCCAGCGGCCTTGGATACACCGTGAAAGCCGCGCCGGAGGTCGAATTTTTCCTATTCCGCGAGACGATAGATTCTTCCCGCGCCAAAGGCTATCGCAATCTCGAAACCATCTCGAGTTACATTTCCGACTATTCGGTGTTCCGGTCGTCGATGGATGAGTGGGTGCTCGGCGATATGCGGCGCTATCTCGGTGAAGCGAACATCGAAATCGAGTCCAACAAATCGGAATGGGGCCACGGTCAGGTCGAATTAAATCTGGTGTACTGCGAGGCGCTTGAGATGGCGGACCGTCATGTCATATTCAAAAATGCTGTGCGCGAGATCGCGGCGTTGAACGGCGTGCAAGCTTCGTTCATGGCGAAGTGGGACGCGAAGCACTCAGGCAACGGGTGCCACATTCACATGAGCCTCTGGAACGGCGACAAGCCGACGTTTCACGATCCGAATGAAGACCGCGAGATGTCAAAAACGATGCGCCATTTTCTTGGCGGCATGATGGCGCTGGCGAGTGACCTCCATTATTTCTATGCGCCGACGATTAACTCCTATAAACGCTTGGAAGACTTATCGTTCGCGCCGACGAATGTGACCTGGGGCGGCGACAACCGAACGCCCGCATTTCGAAGCGCGGGTCATGGCTCGTCGATGCGGTTGGAAAACCGGATTCCAGGCGCAGATGCCAACGCGTGTCTCGCCTACGCGGCCATGGTCGGTTCCGGGTTGTACGGCATCGAAAACGAGCTGGAGCCCATCGGGGAGTACGTTCACGCCAATGCCTATGACGTCAAAGACGCGCCAAAACTGCACACGAATCTTATCGACGCAGCAAACGCGCTAGATCAAAGTGCCCCGGCGCGAAAGATTTTCGGCGACGATGTTATCGACCACTACGTTGCGTTGGCGCGCTGGGAAGTCCGGGAGTTTTTCAACACCGTGACGGACTGGGAACGCGAACGGTACTTCGAGTTGGTATAGGTATATGCCGCGCGCTCCTTTCGTCATGCACAGCTACACGTTTCGCGCTTATTCGCTGAAGCGTGCATTCGGTGCCGCGCAACGATTCGGCTGGGATGCGATAGAACTTCAACGTTGTCACTTCGACGAAGACGATCTCGAAAACTCGTTGGCGAAGGCGGTAAAGTTGAGCGGTCGTTTCGACGTTCCGATCACATGTGTCGATTTCATTACGGACTTCATCGATAAGGATCGGGGCATCGTCAATGCGAATGTTCGCAAGGTCGAGGAGTACGTGAGAGTCTGTGCGAAACATGGAATCAAGATGTTGAATGGCGCCGTCGGGACGCTAGGCCGCCATCCCACGGATTACAGCAAGAATGGTTCCGCAATGGCGCGGGATATTCAGTACAAACGCGCCGCCGAGGCGCTTCGTTGTGTTGGAAAACGCGCCGCGAAACACGGCATACAGATCGTCATTGAAATTCACATGAACACGCTGCACGACACCATCGCGTCGACCGCGCGGCTCCTCGATTTGGTGGCGATGGACAACGTGTTGGCCAATCCCGACCCCGGGAACATGTTTAGTACCTGTACGGCGGATCGCGATCCGGATGCGTTGGATCAATTAGACGGTCGCGTGGGCTACGTGCACCTCAAGAATTGCGCGTTCCACGCGGGCGAATACAATTACAGCGTGCGGCTAGCAGACGGTCATGTCGATACGTTCAAGTGGCTTAAAAAACTGCGGGACATCGGATACAAAGGACCAATATGCGTTGAATATTGCGGAGAAGGCGACCCGCACGCCGCTGCCAAACGGGATATTCGCTATTTAAACGACTGTATGGCGCTGATGTAAATTTGCTATCGCAATACCGCCTGCGTTGAACGCCCGCGCTGAAACTCCTACCATAGCCCGTTATGCCGAAAACAGCCGCCGAGAGCCAATCCGCCAAGGCGTGCGCGAGGAGAACCCAAATGTACTACCTGAACCGTATATTAGTGGCCGCGCTGTGCGCAGCCCTGCCGGCTTTAATGAGTTGCGAGAGCCCCGAAACCGCGTCGCCGGAAACGGTCGCCGTGGAGCCGGTCGCCGAGCCTTCCGTCCAGGACACGGTAGATAAAGCCGCCGAGACTATGGAAGCGCTCTCGGAGGAGGCCGAAGAAGCAGCAGCACCTGAGCCCGAAGCCACTGCAAGTGGCGATACGGTCACAGTCTACAGAGACGAATGGGGTGTGCCTCATATCTATTCGGAAACCGATCGCGGCGCGGCTTATGGACTCGGATATGCGCAAGCGGAAGACCGGCTCGACGATATCTACGCGGCCATTCGCACCGGACTTGGGAAAATGTCCGAGGTATTCGGCAAAGATTACGTGCAACAGGACTACGTCATGCGGCTGCTGAAAAACGAAGAATTGGCCAAAGCGTACTGGGATGAAGCACCCGCGCATCTTACGGAGCTCGGCAACGCGTATGTCGAAGGCGTCAATGCCTACATGACGGACAACCCCAGCCCAAAAACTGAGTCTGCAATCGACATCGAACCGTGGATGCTCACGACCATCGGTCGCGCCATGATCCTGAATTGGCCGTTGGGTACCGTGCAAGACGAAATTAAAAAGCGGGACAAGAGTCCTATCGACGGCGGATCGAATCAATGGGCGGTATCGCCTTCACGGTCGGCCGACGGTAGCGCGATCCTGCTCACCGACCCGCATCTCACGTGGGAAGGCCTCTCAGTTTTCTACGAAGCACGTGTACACGGCGACAAACTTCACATGAACGGTTTCTTTCTAATTGGTTCGCCGTTAATGGCTTTCGGCCATACGGAACACGTGGGCTGGGCCCCGACTACCGGTGGCCCGGACACTGCGGACGTCTACGAAATGACGATGAATCCGGAAAACCCGATGCAGTACGAGTACGACGGCGAATGGAAGAACGCGGAAATCGGCAACATCTCATTCCCGGTCAAAGACGGCGAGGCCTATTCGCAACTGTCCGCTTGGACCGATCTCGGCCCGGTGATGGACATCGATATGGAAAACAGCAAGGCGTGGGTAGGCGCGTCGCCGTACTGGAAAAAGATGGGGCTGCTGGAAGAGATTTACAAATTGTGCACGGCGCAAAGCACCGATGATGTCTACGCCGCGCTCAGCACGCTGGAACTCATGGAACAGAATTACATGTTCGCCGACCGGGGCGGCAACATCCGCTACGTGCGCGTCGGTGCATCACCGATTCGACCGGATGGATTCGACTTTTCGCGACCCGTGCCGGGCAACACGTCGGACACGGCGTGGAGTGGTATTCATTCGATAGACGACCTCGTCCAATTGGAAAACCCAGCGAGCGGCTACTTTCAAAATTGCAACATCAGCCCGGCAAATATGATGGCGGACTCGCCGCTCACCCAGGACAAGTTTATCGACTATCTCTACAACGTGAGTTGGGACAATAATAATCCGCGATCACGGCGAATCGTTTCGTTGCTGGACGCGGATGATTCCGTCACGCGCGAAGAAGCCATCGAATACGCGCTCAATGTTTACGACATCATGGCCGAGCCGTGGCAAAATGCATTACGTGGCGCACTGGAACGGCATGGCGATACGCACGCTGACAACGCCGACTTTAAAGCCGTCAGTGACGCCATCCTCGCATGGGACGGCAACTTTACACCAGACAGTACCGGTACGCCGTTCTTCAAGAACTGGCGGCTCAAGTGCGGCGCGAGTGCGAAAGCGGAAGACAACGCAATTGACGTGTCGGCCATCTCGGCGGGTGAAGCGCTTTCCGCTGATGATGAGGTCGCCATGCTTCAATTGCTGGCCGATGCCATCAGCGAGACCAAGGAATTGTATGGTACGATCGAATTGACCTGGGGCGATGTCCACAAAGTCGGTCGAGGCGGTCAGTATTTTCCGTCGTTCGGTGCAGATTTTGGCGGACGGACGGACGGCGTCAACTTTACGGAAACCCTATTTGATGTGCGCTACTCGCAGGATAAAGAAGAGCCAAAGCGCTATGTCGCCAACAACGGTTCCATGGCGACAATGCTGATGTTCTTCAGCGATGACGGTGTCGACTCGCTATCCGTAGTGCCATGGGGCCAAAGCGGCGACCCAGATTCGCCGCACTACATGGACCAGGGCGAGAAGTTGTACAGCCAACTCCAAATGAAACCTACGTGGTGGACACGGGAATCGCTTGAAGGCCATATTGCGTCGGAGAAGGTACTCACTCTTCCGTGACGCAACAGCCCCGCGACAGCCTCGATGTATTGGCAGATGTAATCCGAGAGCATTACCGGCTGGGTACCATTTCCCGGCCGGCGCCGTTGGAGCAAGCGCATCAACGACGGCACCAAAAACTCGTCATTGAAACCTCGCACGGAAAATTTCTCGCCAAAACCTATAAGCGCGATCCGTACGTGTTAGATGCGTTGCGCTTCCAACACCGCCTTTCCGATCATCTCAGCGCAAACGACATTCCGGTTGCCCGCATTCAAAATGCGGCGGACGGAAAACGCATCATCGAACAGGATAATTGGGCGATGGAGTTGCAGGAACTCGTCGAGGGAAAACCGATGGTGGTGGGCAAGGATACGCTCATTATCTCCGCACAAGCCTTGGGCCGGTTTCACGATGTGTGCCGCGATCACCCGCGCCCGGAGCGGGACGCACAAATGTGGCGGTTTAGCGAAGTGCCGCGCACGTCCTTCCAAAGTTTGTACGAACTCGCGAAACGTCAGGCCGATCCGGCCCAAATGGACGCCTATTGCAACCAAATCGCCCTGTTCCTACACCAAGCCGGTGACGCGCTCAATCTCGAACAACGAAGCAAATTTGAGACCGGACTCATTCACGGCGATTGGCATAGCGGCAATTTAATATTCCAGGACGGATCGTTAGCAGCGGTCGTCGACCTCGAGTTCGCCGGCGATGGCTGTTACCTCGAAGATCTGGCGTACGCCATTTCGAATCTTTGCGTTCGCACCACCATGCGGTCGACTCGATTAAGCAAACGTACCGACTTACTGCTCGACAACTACCAACAATTCCGGACGTTGTCATTTCATGAAGAGGCCGCGCTCTATTACGCCGTCGGCGTCAAACATGTCGCGACGGTCTCCTACCAAAGTCGATCCGCTGGCGGCGTCCTTGCCGGCCACACGGCGGCCGAATGGTTGGAGCGACTCGCAGTCCAATGCGTCTGGCTCGCCGAACGCGCAAAAGCCGTCCGTTTTGGCTAACAAAGTGATATGGAGTGCGGTGGCTTGCCACTGCTTTGTCCGAGCGAAGCTTGCTTCGCGGACCCGAATGCCAGACCTAGAGCGGGTTAAGATTGAGAAGTCGGAATCGGTCCACTCCAAGATGAACGCGGGGGGATGTTTGCTCGCAGAAACGAGGATTTCGCCTAATCCGTTGGGCCTGATTGCTCCCCTCCCTCGAGGGAGAGGTTGGGGGAGGGGTATTGTGCATTCAACTTGAAAACGCGGCCTCCGACATCCCAGTATTAGGTGCTCTGCCAAATAAAAGGGAAAGCCAACCCAGTGTCCAACACCAACAAACGCATCATCATGACCAGTCATCCCGTCGGATTTCCGCAGGAATCCGATTTTCAGCTTGAAGAAGTGCCGGTCCCGGAGCCGGGCGACGGCGAGTTTCTAGTCAAGCACGAGTACATGTCGCTCGACCCGTATATGCGTGGGCGGATGAACCCGCCTTCGAAGTATGCGTACGCCGAAGGGCAGACGCCGGGTAGCGTGATGTTGGGTGGCGCTGTGGGGCGTGTCATCGCGTCGCGGCACCCCGACTACGCGGAAGGCGATGCCGTCGCGACCTATGCGGGGTGGCAGGAGTATTGCCTCACCAACGGCAAGGGTTATCACTACTACAAAATCGACGCGGACCTCGCGCCGATCGAAGCGTACCTCGGCGTGCTCGGCATGCCGGGCATGACCGCGTACTTTGGATTGTTATCGTTATGCGATCCGAAACCCGATGAGACGGTGTACGTATCCGGCGCGGCGGGCGCGGTCGGCTCCTACGTCGGTCAGATCGCAAAACTCAAAGGCTGCAAAGTCGCGGGCAGCGCGGGCACCGACGACAAAGTTGCTTGGATAACCGGCGACCTCGGCTACGACGCCGGATTCAATTACAAGAAACACGCAGACTTCCCTGCGAAGCTCGCGGAAACTTGTCCGGATGGCATCGATTGTTACTTCGACAACGTTGGCGGCGCGATGAGCGATGCCGTATTCGGCCACGCTAACGTCTTCGCGCGCATCGCTATCTGCGGACAAATCTCGCAGTACAACTTGAAAGCACCCGAACTCGGTCCGCGCATCCTCGGCCTGATCCTCGTGCGCCAAATGCGTGTCGAGGGATTTATTGTGACCCGCTTCCTCGATCAATACCCCAAAGCACACGCCGATATGGCGCAATGGCTCAAAGAAGGAAAACTCATCTACCGCACGACAGTCGCGGAAGGAATCGAAAACGCACCCAAGGCGTTCCTAGGCATGCTCAACGGCGAAAACACGGGTAAGCAACTCGTCCGACTTGCGTAAGGTTAAGCCGAGAAGTGGCTATATTATTAGTTGGATTCGACCACGACAAACGAAGTCTGAAGTTCGATTGTCTCCGGTGGTCGACAACTCGCGATATCGCAAGCCTGATATTTCATCCGGCTGGAGATCAAACGTTGCCCAAGACTGGCGGACGCGGACACGCGTATAGATCGCTTAAATCGGAGATCGCCTGAGTACTCGGAGTCATCTGCCGCGTCGGCCAGTATCCATTCACCGTCAGGCGAGAAGCCTTCAGGTAATTCGGTAGAAAACTGCGTTGGAACCTCTGGACCCGGATGGTCCAACGGATAGATGTGCCAACCGTCCGCAATTCGGACTACGACGTGGAGTGTCCCGGATTCTCCTGGGGAGAGTTGCAGCGAATCAATGCCGATCGCGGCAACAACGGGTCGTGTAGTCGTTGGCCTAGGGAGATTTTCGAGCAAGCCAATGTTTTCGCGCGGGCTAGTTGGTCTTGCATTCGAGTGATGGGCGCAAGACGCAGAGAGAAGCACTAGGCCGATCGAAACGACTCTGCAAATCACTATCGGTAAACCGGCAATGGCAAAGTCGCTCGCGCGGGCCCCCTCAATTCACGTGTTGGAACGCCGCGATCTTTCGCGAGCGTATCCACGTACCACTTGAAGCCGCTGGTTTCCGTGAAGAAGAGAAATTCGCCATTCTCCGCATACCAGTTCGCCCATGCATCCCGGGACGGATCGCTCACGAGCGGACCGTCAACGTATCTCGCTAGCAATTTGAGCGCCAGGCGTTTTTTCTTTTGGCCTTCGTCCAATGCCGAAATGGCCGTTTCGATAAATGCGGGATCATCGAAAGAGGTCCCTAGGTCTTTGACTTCGAGATCGACATCGAGCAATCCCCATTCGTTTGCGTGTAAGTAGGGATACCACTCTTTGTACCACAATCCGAACGTGTCAGAATCCATTTCCCCGACAAGTAAATCCGGCGCGAACAGATTAGCCAATTGGGAGGCCGAAAATCCTTCCATCAACTCATCGACCGCACTTCGAGTGCGAAAGTACTCATCCCTGGAAAACACGGACGGCGTTTTCGTCAAGGGCACATCTTCGGTGAACCGGCTGATATAGGCAATTGAATTGACGAGGAGTGCGCGGCCATTGTCGTTCAATTCAGATGGACCAGGCTCGAATCCGAAATGGAGCAGGTTACCCTGACGCCAAATTCCGGCGTGGGACGGGCGTTTCGTATTCACGCCGCCGCACATTATTTCCACTTCGGGGGAATCGGAAAGCATCCAGCCGCTGGTACACCATCCGTCCATTCCGTTGTACCCCTCGTGAGCGAGAGGCAAAATTTCGATGAAGCCTTTTTGGGTCTCAATTAGCGCCGGCGAGGTACGTGAAGTCACCCAACTTCTAGGCAGGGATCGTTCGACAATTTGACCCATGTCGACGGCGACCGGTTCCTTGAAAATGGGATGAACGCGCAGCCCGTACGCGTTAGGTTCTAAACAAGTTCACCCATGCCCGCCGCGCAATTCGGAGGCGACCGCGTGGAGCAAACCCGCACTCCCCAACAACACCGTTGGCGTTTTCAATTCGCCCCATTTGCCGAGGTAGGACTTGCGAGCCGGGAACGGCCCTTCTCCCTGATGCCAATCCAACAGAACGACGTCCACATCGGGGTCGGGCGCTTTCGCCTTGAACGCTTCCCGGTCCATCGATTGCGCGTTCGTGAAGTGCTCGGACAAAAAGGCGGAGAAATCGGCGGTTCGCGTATCTGCTGGCACACCGAGATACAAAACGTTGAGGTCGATTTTGGGCGCAGACCACGCCGCGTGGGATAACGTCACCGAAACGACGGCAACTAGAAGGACGTATCGAACAGTGCGAAACGTTGGCATTGGTGAAGCCCTCGCGGTTCGTCGCTGATTGCAACAAGCAGGCTTACTTCTAATGTGAAACGCTACATTAGTGCATCGTAGATATCAATACCATGAACCGTGCTACGCTCGAAGTATTGGATTGGTCGCGAATTTGTTAGGTTACTTTTCGCCACCCAAGACTTCGGCAATGTTGAGCGCGTGGTCCTTGATGCGGCGGTATGCGTTGAGCATATCGGTGAAGGCGAGGCTTTCAAGGGGTTTGCATTCACCGCGGCCGAGCCGTTCCAAATGATTGGTCCGGAATTCGCGCACGACGTGGGTAATGGTATCGCCCTGGGTTCGCGCTTTGCTTAACACACTGCCTCGCCGTTCGACAACCGCGTCGTTGATCATATTGACGTACTCCGACACGTGATCGTGGAGCTGCAACACTTCCTCGATTTCCATCTTCGATAGCCCCATATCTTCCTTGCGGAGACGGAGCGAGAGTTTCAGTATTGTAACGATGTAATCGCTGATGGATTCGTATTCATCGGCCACCCTTAGCTGGCTTGTTGATTCGATCATCACGTCATGGGGGACGTTGTCGTGTAAGATCTCACTTAAGAATTCGCTAATTTCTTTCTGTACAATGTCGAGTACTTCTTCACGATGAAAGATTCGCTTCTCGGCGTCGACATTGCTCTCCTGACGTTCAAGAAGCGGTCGCACTTCGTCCATCATCTTCCGAACGCCCGTACCCATATTCAGAATTTCTTTTTGCGACTGTTGAATCGCGAGCGATGGCGTGCTGACTAAACCGTAGTCAAAGTAGGAGAGGTGGGCCGGCGTTTTTGCTACCTTGTCTGGAACGAGACGTTCCAGTCCCGCCGCGATCGGCCCCATCAACGGCAAGAAAATAATCACATTAATGATATTGAATATGCTGTGGGTCAATGCGATTCCGGCCGTGATGTACGGGAAGGTTTCGAGGCCTTCTTTCATGACCATCGTTGATGGATCGCCGCCATAGACGTTCTCGACGATCGCAATCACGATCCGCAGGTAGATGGCGAATATTGCTGTGATCCAGACAACCCCGACCAAGTTGAATAGGATATGTGAATACGAGGCGCGGCGCGCGTTAACGGATCCACCTATCGATGCGAGAAACGCCGTGATGGTCGTCCCGATGTTCTCGCCCAGTACCAATGCCGCGGCCGTCGGAAAATCGATGACCCCGGTACTCGCCAACCCGATGGTTATGCCCAGTGTCGCCGAGGATGATTGGACGATGGCTGTCAGTATCGCTCCAACAAAAGCACACTTGAGCACGCCGAAATAGTTTTGCGGTGAGAACGCGGAAAACCATGCCTCGAATTCTGGCATGGTGCGCAGCGGCTTAAATCCGTTTTTCATCAGCTCGAGACCAAAGAACACCATCCCGAGTCCCATAATTGCCATCGCCAAATAACGCACGCGTTCGCGTTTCGTAAACAAATAGGCGAGCGCCGAACCGCCTAGGATTGGCAAACCGTACTTCCCTATCTCCAGGACCAATATCCAGCCGGTAATTGTTGTGCCGATATTCGCGCCCATGATGACGCCAAATGCCTGTGTCAGGTTCATGACATTTACATTGACAAGCCCGACGACGATTACGGTTGTGATTGAACTGGATTGGACGAGGCAGGTAACGAACGTACCCATACCCACGGCGACCATGCGATTGGTCGTCGCTAGGTCGATCATCTGGCGCAGCTTGGGGCCGGCGATCGCCTGGACGCCCTCGGACATGTTCTTCATGCCCAGCAAGAAGATGCCCAGCCCGCCCAGCGCCTTAAACACGATTCCTATTAGTATTTCCGAGTCCACTCGACCCCCAATAAGCCACCGCTTCGCGCCCCAACTACGAAATCAGGCTGTGGAGATAATCCGGCCTGACGGCTACAGCCGGGAGTGTACCGAGTATCGGGGCCAAGATTAAAGGCCCAATTTTTGCCCTGTCCCGGGTCACGTTTCTTCCACCGCGCGCAACGCGGCATGGGTCGAATCGAGCACATGATTCGGACTATCAAGCGGTATTGAAACGTTTGGCGCGTCGGACCAGTTGATGCGCAGCGCATCGCCGAATTGGGCGGTTAGTCGCTTACCCGCCGCACGGTTGAGCGGTGCACCGGACTCGAATTCGATGGTGACGTTGGTTTTGCCCGCCGCGATGTTGGTCACGCCGAGCGAGGCACCCAGTACGCGGACGTGCATTACCTGCAGCAGACGCTTCACCGGTGCGGGCGGTTCGCCAAACCGATCCGCAATCTCACCGTCCATTTCTTCGGCTGCATCCGACTCGGTCACCGCGGCGATTCGCTTGTATAGCGTAATTCTTTGCGATTCAGTCGCAATGTAATCGTCGGGGATGAAGGCGTCGACGTTCGCTTCAAACGCGGGCAACTTGCGCACGCGGGGCACTTCACCCTTGATCTCGGATACGGCTTCCCGCAGCAAATCCTGATACGTGTCGAAGCCAACCGCATTTATGTTGCCGCTCTGTTCGCCGCCGAGGAGGTTGCCGGCACCGCGAATCTCAAGGTCGCGCATGGCAATACGAAACCCGGACCCCAGCGTCGAAAACTCTTCGAGTGCCTTCAGGCGGCGTTGTGCGTCTTCGCTCAACGCCTTTTCGCCGGGAATCAGAAGATAGGCAAATGCTCGATGTTTGTACCGTCCCACGCGCCCGCGCAGTTGATACAATTCGGAAAGCCCAAAATTCTGTGCGTCATTGATAATGATGGTGTTGGCGTTTGGAATATCGATTCCGGATCCGATAATCGTCGTGCAGACCAACACGTCGATATCTCGGCGCACGAATTGCCCCATCACGCTTTCCAGTTCGCGTTCCGGCATCTGGCCGTGGCCCACGCCGACCCGGGCGCTTGGTACAAGCTCACGAACCATTTTTACGAATGGAAGAATGGTTTGCACGCGATTGTGGACAAAGAATACTTGGCCTTCACGCGCCAACTCGCGTTGGAGCGCTTCCTGAATTAGCGCTTCGTCGAATACTTCCACACACGTATGAACGGGCAATCGGTCGTTTGGCGCGGTGCTGATTACGCTCATGTCCCGCACGCCCATGAACGCCATATTCAACGTGCGCGGAATGGGTGTCGCCGACATCGCGATCACGTCGACTTGCGTGCGCAGGTGCTTTAACTTTTCTTTCTGCGCTACGCCGAATCGCTGTTCCTCGTCGATGATAATCAATCCAATATTCTTAAACTCAACATCTTTCGACAATATGCGGTGCGTACCGACCACGACATCCACTTCACCAGTCTTCAACCGTTCGACAGTGGCTTTGTTTTCTTTCGCAGTGCGGAACCGGCTCACCATATCGACGGAAATCGGATAATCCGCAAATCGCTCGGCGAACGTATGGTAATGCTGTTCAGCGAGCACGGTCGTCGGCGCGAGGACCGCCGCCTGCATGCCGTCCTGCACCGCTTTAAACGCGCCCCGCAGCGCCACTTCCGTTTTCCCATATCCGACATCACCACAGATTAATCGGTCCATCGGATTCGCCGACTGCATGTCGCGCTTGATGTCTTCGATGGCGCGCGCTTGATCGGGGGTTTCATCGTATTCGAACGCATCTTCAAATTCGTGTTGCCACGGCGTGTCCGGCGGAAAAGCGTGACCGTTGCCCCCTGCACGATCCGCGTACAATTTTACGAGTTCGTGGGTCATGTCCTTGACCGCTTTCTTGACCTTCGACTTGGTGCGAGCCCAAGTCTTCCCGCCGATGCGGTCCATCTTCGGCGTCGCACCGTCACCGGCACCGTATTTCTCGATGAGGTCAATGTGCGTCACGGCGACATAGATGGTATCGCCCGCCGCGTACTGCAGCATCATGAAATCGCCCTGCCGCCCATCGAATCGTCGAATGCCGCCGTACCGGCCTATCCCGTGCTGCGCGTGTACGACATAGTCGCCAATATTTAGGTCGCCAAACGTTGTGAGTGCGGTCCCCGCGGTAAATCGGCGGCGTCTGCGACGGACATGTTTGCGCCCAAACATTTCCTGTTCGGACAACACCGCGATGTTGTCATCTTTCGACGTGAAGCCCGCGCTCAGCCTTCCAACTTCAACGCGTAAATCGAAGGCGTCCCGGCCGGGACGATAGCCCTGCTCATGCACCAACTCTAAAAGACGCCGACGCTCGCTGCTATTGGCACACAAGAGCCGCGCCGAGAAGCCGTCCGCATCCCAGCGCTTGAGCTGATCCCAGAACGATTCTGGATGTCCCTGCCAGCTCGGAATGGTGTTCATGCGCGCGGTAACCCGTGGCGCTTCGCGATCCGATTTGAACGGCAACTGAGCCAACCGCACCGTCGAAAATTTCGCCAGGTCGTTCATCGCCGTTTCGAACGACGCGAAGTACTTCGATTCGCCGATCGTCTCTGCGAGCATCGCGCCTTCTTCGGTGATCGATGACGGCTCGCTCAGGGCGACGATGGACTTCACATTTATGTATCGCGTAATGCTTGTGAGGCGTTCCGCATCTTCCAGTGCTGTCTTTTCCGATCGCGGCAACACCGTGACATGATCAACTTGGTCGACACTGCGCTGCGTTTCCGGTTCGAATCGGCGGATCGATTCAATGATATCGCCAAAGAACTCGATGCGATACGGCAATTCTTCTGACGCGGGAAACACGTCCAGAATACCGCCGCGCACGCTGAGATGGCCACGTTGTTCGACCATCAACTCGCGTTGGTACCCTAGCGTCACCAACTGGTGCACCACCGTTTCCCGGTCGCATTCTTCGTCGACACGAAACATCACGGGTTGAGAGGCAATGGCCCCCGGTTCAACAACGCGTTGCTGGAGGGCACGCAATGGCGCAACGACATACAGCGGTTCGTTCGCCTCCATCGCGGCCATCATGCGGCGCATCGTGTTCATCCGCTCCGCGACGATATCGTCGGCGGGTGCCATCGCGTCAGTAGGAAGTACTTCCCAGGGCGGCATATAGGCACATCGTTCTTCGCCTGCAAACGTCAGAAAGTCTTCGAACGCCGCTTCCGCATCGAGACGGCCCGGGGTGACGAATAGGAGCGACTGGCCAAGCGTTTGCGCGGTTTGCAATGCGAGCAGCGATTTACCCGCGCCCCATGCGCCGGTGCAATCGACGCACAGATCCCCGCGTTCAAACGCTTTCAGAATGCCGTGGGCGGATTGGAGTGTCGGGATTTCAACAGGCATCATACGAGGGTGGACATGAAACGGGCGAGCCGCAATGTACGGCCCGCCCGGAGTTCGCTTCGAATAACTGGTGCGTTACCGGGAATAGAAACCGATGACGCCCGCAGTCTCCGCTTTAAACGGAATGGTTTCGGAATTTGGCGAGGCAAGCATCTTGCCTTCAAACGACTTTTCCGCACGTTCCAGATACTCCGGAATCGGCGCGGGTGGCACATCGACGCAATTCGCGATCATCGGAACCTTTCGGCTCTTCTCACGAATGCTGATCACCATACCCGATTTAACTTGGAATGATGGGCGATCAACTTTCTTGCCGTCGATATGTACATGACCATGTGTGACTAACTGGCGGGCTGAGGCAAACGTCGGGGCATATCCGAGCCGATGAACGATGCTGTCTAACCGAGACTCCAAAAGAATCAGCAGGTTCGTGCCGGTAACGCCGCCGAGACGTTGCGCTTCCGCGTAGGTCTTACGCATTTGACGTTCGAGCAGGCCGTAATGCGTCCGCAGCTTTTGCTTTTCCAACAGCTGCGTTCCATACACCGATCGCTTATGGCGCGCATTGGGTCCATGTTGACCTGGTGGATACGGCCGCTTGATAGACGGGCATTTTGAGCTGCCCCAAATGCAGCTACCGAGTCGCCTGCATAATTTGTGTTTCGGTCCGGTATACCTTGCCATGCTTAAAGGGTTTCCTGTCCTCGACTTCGTTCTGTGCTGAAGTACACGCGATTCGGCCCAGAATTCGGCCAAACGCAAACGCGATAGGGTAC
>JAJDAB010000458.1 GCA_029262095.1 Candidatus Hydrogenedentota bacterium | reverse complement strand
CCGCCCATTGATGCGCCTTCGTAGGCGAACGGTTCGCTAAAGTAAAATCGTTTGCCGTCTTCGCTAATGTCGAAATCATTGCAAAACGCGATGGGGCGGCTGTTGCCTTCATTCATTGATTCGACGGCGATTGTCTGCTCGGAGTCCGCGGTGAATACCGTGCCTTCGTTTCCCGAAGTCGGCGCGGTTACTTCGGGCGGGATCGGGGTGCGCAATAAAATCGGCGCGACCTCTTTCGTCTCAACGTCCAGCCGGTACAGCCCGACCTGTTCATCGTCCGGATACTCGGCACCGAAGAGATACGACGTGCAAAAACAAATTGTGTTTTCATCGCCGGGCACCTCGTGCGCGCCCGATGCCATCAGCGGTACATCAACAAACGGTTCGGCGGTCCCGGTATTGAGGTCAACTTTCCAAATCCAACCATCGCATCCAGTGACAAACGCGCGGCCGAGTTCTTCTTGCAATACGACATCGTCGTAGCCCGACAAGTTCGGCGCGATGGTTGTCACGGGTACGGCGATGGGGTCGCCTGTGACGGTCACGTCTTGAATCGATTGCGGGACCGGACCCATCACATATCGCGGACCGATACGAAGATATTCCGGTGGCGCGGAGACGAACCACCAAGCGGCAAAAGCGATGATGAGTACGCCAGCGATCAAGAGCAACGCTTTCAAAATACGTTTCATTGACTTAATAGCCCCATGTTTGTAGTTCCGACTCTGAGGCGGCATTGTTGCAGAAACCCCGCCTCAGAGTCGGAACTACAAACCTAATCGGCTTCAAACGTCGTTCATTCCTGCGTCTGCGTATACGCTTCGCAAACACGCACTGGCAGTGGCGGATATTTGGGATAGGCGGGGTCTTCGTCGTGTTTGCCGCAGCGGAAGTAATCTTTGCCGCCGCGCGGATGCTTTACTATGCGCGCGTGTTGACACGTTGAACACAAGCCAATGCGTTCGCTGTCCATGGCTATGCTCGTGGATTGAGTGTGAAATCGAGCATCGGTTTCAGTGTGTCGATGGCGTTAACGTCTTCGCCGAAACGCCAAGCGAATTGGCGTACGCGAATTTCGTCCGGCGCAATATCGAGGATGGTGAACCCGTTCTTTTCGAGGGGCGCTAAGCGCTCGTCGACTTCAAGCGCGGTGGGTACGCTGGCACCCACGCCGCGTGCTTTTGACGGCCAGCCGGGTGCGGACGTGGAGATGGGTCCGCTTAGGAGCGAAACGACGGGGTTTTCCGCTAGATTGAGATCGCCGCTCTTGACGATGTTTCCAACGCCCAGCGCGTGCAGATCGCCGGAAACAAACAACGGGATATCGAGCGTGTTCGATGCTGCTTCGATCAGGCGTTGGTGTTGTTTGAACCAGCCGCCTTGCCAGAACGGTTTCGCTTCTTCTGTGTCCAATTGGCCCGCGTCATTCAAGCGGTCGGGGTACCATTCGCCCCATTTCGATGCGGACCACGCGATCGGCGCAGACGGCATGTTGATGACGTGCCGTGTATCGCCGGACGCCATGCGTGCCGTGATCCAATCTTCCGCGTTCTGCGTGATGAATCCCGCACTCGCGCCTTTCAGGGTCATGTACCGGCGACAATCGTAGAGCAAAACTTCAAGGAGCTTTCCGTATCGAAGGGTGCCGTAACATTCGGCCAATCCCAGCGCGCGATCATCCGCGCCGCCTCCGACGCCGACCGGTCGCGTGGGGTCCGGTAGAAATTCGGGGAAGTACATGCGCTGCGTCGCGCGGGCGAGCCGCATCATGAACGGATCGGGCGGAAAACTTACGAGCTTGTCGTCCGCGCGATCGTCTTCGAAGTAGTCGTGATCGTCCTGCGTGAGCATGGTCGGTACGGACCGGAACATGACGCCGTACAACTCGGCCAACTGCGGATCGACGACGCGCTTGAATACGCTCTCGTTGTGCGTGCCGAAAACGGGTAGCGCGCGATCGAACCGGCCGAACGGTTCGAGGTTCTTTTCCGCGAACTGCCGGACCATGGGCACTGGGCTGTTGAGCAGTTTCAGCATTGTCGTTTGCTGATCCCAATAGACTTGGTCGCCAATGCCCACCGCGACATCCGGTTTGAAGGAGAGCGCTCGGGCAAACATTCGTTGCCGAATCGCCTTTGGGATGAACCACGGGACGCCTGCGCTAATGCTGATATCGTTGCCTCCCGCGCAGGTATACGCCAACAGCCGCAACTGTTCGACCGGCGCGGCGGGCGCGGGAAACGTTTTTAGTGGCCACGGATCGCACAACGCCGAGCCCGCATCGTCAACGAGCTGAAGCTCGTAGTTTTGCGCTGGCTCAAGGCCCTGCGCGTAGAATTGCCAAAACCGGCCTTCCGTATCCGTGCGTTCACCGGGGACGACCAGCGTGCCAATGCTCAGCGATGCGTTGTCGAGCGAGTTTCCGAATGAAGCCTTAATTAGGAACCGTTCGTGATTTGCCCAGGGTAAGAGGTGCGCAAGATCGCCCCGATCCCAAGCGTCAGATTGAGCTGCCCCTTGGGAATGCGCCAACGCGCCCGTCGCGAGCGTAACGGCACCCGCAGTTGACCGTAGAAACGTGCGCCGGGAAATTAGCAGGTCTTCGATAATCGACATAGTACAGTTGCTCGTACGGTTCAGAATGCATTGGCCAATCGGTGGTTATGGTTTATAGTCATCCCAGCGGAAACAATCAAGGGATTCGAATCTTATATAAGCGAACGGAGATGGGATGTCGAAACCGCTAACCATCGGCGCTCTAGCGAAGCGCGCCAATGTGCCCGCATCGACGGTCCGTTACTACGAACGAACGGGGTTGCTGCAACCCGCAGGACGGACGGATAGCAATTACCGGGTCTATAACGAAGACGCCATCGAGCGGCTTCAGTTCGTCGCATCCGCGAAAAACGCTGGGTTTACGTTGGATGACATCTCGAATCTCCTCGCGATTCGAGATGGCCATTCTTCCCCATGCAGCGAGGTGCAGGCGCTGGTTGAGACGCGGTTGGACGATGTGAAACTGAAACTTGACACTCTCCGCGATGCTGAAAAAGTCCTGAAGCGTTTTTTGGCATTGTGCTCGGCCAGCGATGACGACGATTGCGAGGCGCTGAATCGCCTGAGTTCGAAATAGTAAAGCGCTGACCAACGAGTATCTTGCGTCGCGCCGAGCCTAGCTGCGCCGCACCCTCCTATCCTCCTGCGACATTTCCCCATTGACCTTAAACATAGGTTCAAGGTGTAGAGTTGCGAACTGAAGCCCAAATTCAGGAAATTCCGCATTGATGAAAATATCAATATTGTTCTTCGCAGGGTGTCCGAATCACCTTCCAGCCGTGGCGTTGGCACGCGATGTGGTTCGCGATCTGGCCCTTGACGCCGAAATCGAAGAGATCGAAGTTTGCGGAGCGGAAGACGCGATGTCGCTGCGATTTTTGGGCTCGCCATCCATCCAAGTCGATGATGTGGACATTGAGCCGGGCACGCGAAGGCGATCAGATTTCGGATTCGCGTGCCGTACATACGATGGAGCCGGACTCCCGCCCAAGGATATGTTAGTCGCGGCGGTACAGGGCGATATCTATTCAGCGGACGGCGGAGCTGGAGGATCGAAAGCGGTACGAGTCGGGGTCGGCGCTCCCCTTACCGCGGCGATCGGTTCGTTTGCGGCGGCAGTTGTGGCATCCGCGTGCTGTTGGCTTCCGCTCTTGTTTGTCGCTTTTGGGGCTTCGGCCGGTGGACTTGGCGCAATGTTCGAAAAGACGCGGCCCATTTTCCTTACGTTGGCGGCGGCCTTGCTTTGCGTTGGTTTTTACTTCACGTACTTCCGAAAGGAACGGTGTGCGCCGGGAACCGCGTGCGAAACGCCGAACAAGAGACTTAAACGGTTTAATGGCATCATGCTGTCGATCGCGGCCTCGGGTGTGGCCGTATTCGCACTTTTGCCAAGTTACCTCGGCGTGTTCATGCCTGGCTCTGTCTCGAATCCATCAGTTTTACGATCCATGAATATGACGAAGATCGAACTCGCGATCGGGGGCATGACGTGTGAAGGTTGCGCGGTCACGCTCGAGCAGGAACTTGTGAATGTACTTGGAGTCTCGGGCGCAACCGTTCAATTCGATGAAAAGCGGGCAGTTGTCCATTTCGCGGACGGTGCCCAGCCTGTGACCGAGGCGCTTTTAGCCGCTGTGAACAATGCCGGATATGAAGGATCGACCATCGTACCTGAGTAGCATTTCGTCAACTCAGAGAATCGGCGCACGGAATATTGTCACGCGTGAAACGGCGCCCAAAAGGAGAATACAGATTATGCGCAATGTTCTTTCGACTCTCTCGATCACGCTAATCATGGCGGGTTCGGCGATCGGTGAGCCTTCGCTTTCGCCGGACGCAGAGGGCATCGGTCACCTGTGGTCGCAGGATTTATTACGCAACGCGAACGATCCGCTGAACGGCGAACCGGCGGACGCCGCCTATTCCCTGCCGTATGTGGACAAAGATGCGGGCGTATTTGCGCGCATCTATTTCGCGAATACGGAAAATCTCAACGCCGCCGAGACAAAAGACCGTAGAGCTTTATACCTAGCGGCCTACCTCGTAATTGACGATGGATCCGACGTTGTCTATGGCAGACCGCGCTTGTCATTGAAGAACAAGGTGTGTCCCGTTTCCGGGATCGGGGCAAACGCCGACCGAATTCTAGATTTCGATCCTGTTATGGCGACGAACTGCACTGCGGGATCGTGTTCAATTGGAGACGGCTTCAAAGTCAATTTCAACGCGGTGGAAATAAACACGTGCTGCCCATCGTGCATCAAAATGCTCATTGCCGAACCCGATCGTTTTCTCCCCAATATTCAGGGGGAAATCGATGCAGCGCTTG
>JAJDAB010000457.1 GCA_029262095.1 Candidatus Hydrogenedentota bacterium | reverse complement strand
CATGGCGGGTTCGGCCATCGGTGCTGTCGTCGCGCTGGAAGTGATTTTTGGCGGCCCTATCTCCGGCGCGTCAATGAACCCCGCCCGATCGCTCGGCCCCGCGCTCGTCAGCGCGAATGTCGCCGACCTTTGGATCTACTTGCTCGCCCCTATCATCGGCGCTGCAATCGCGGTCCTCACTTGCAAGGGTGTACGCGCGGATTGTAGTCCGGAATCTGCGAAAGTCGATGACGTCGTGTAGGCGTAACATCCCCCCTGCCCCCCTTCAAAGGGGGAAACTTGAGCAACACCTGCCAAGCCCAGACTTGGCGCTCCTGATTCGCGACTTTGATTTATTCGTTGTAGATTTAGGTGGTTACTCCGCGGAACGTTGGTGTGTAGTCTGGGAAGGCGAAACTGAGGTCGTTGTTGTCGAGTAGGTTTTGGACGATTTCGGCGAGGATGTCGCGGTAATCGATGGTGACGTCTAGGTCTTGCCCTTCGTAGAGTTGGCCGTCTGCTAGACCGGGCCAGTTGGTGAGTACGGTGCCGCCTGCGATGCGTTGGCCCATCGCGAACATGACGTTGCCGTGGCCGTGGTCGGTGCCAAGGCTGGCGTTTTGGCGGACGTTTCTCCCGAACTCGGATTTGCAAGTCAGAACTACATTGCGATTGCCGTTTGCGATGAGGTCGAGATGGAACGCTTCGAGTGCTGCGGCGAGATCGGACATGAGGCCGAACATTTGGCCGCCGAGGGGATCTTGATCGTCGTGTGTATCCCAGCCGCCTTTGTCGATGGCGACCGCTTCTAGGCCGAGGTCGGCTTTGATGAGTGCGGCCGTGGACTTTAGTGCCATGCCGAATTCGGTGGCGGGGTACTCCGCGCCACCGGCGGGTACGTAACCTTCGAAATCGATTGCGTCGAGCAGTGCGACGACTGCAGCGGTGTTTGCGGCGGATGTCGCGAGTGGTTCTTCGGTGGCTTGGTACATGGAAGTGAGTGCGGCGACGCGTTCGTCTGCGGAGCCGTCATCTCCGAAGATGGTGAATTCCGATGGCTCGGGGACCGGCAAGGCAAGTGGTGCGCCGACGAGGGTCTGTTGCAGACCCGGGCTGATCCCTATCGCGCGCATGAGTGCGGAGGCATCGACCGGCGCGACTGTCAGTAGATGACGACCCAGCCAGCCAGTCGCGAGCGATGCGTCACGTGGTTTGCCGACTTCCATGAATTTCATTGCGTCGAAATGGGATCGTGTTTCGTCCTGGGAGCCGGTTGCGTGGACGACGAGTAGGTCGCCCGCGTTGAATGCTGGCGCGAGCGATGCCATGGCGGGCGCAAAGCCGAAAAAGCCGTCGAGATCGGTTGCGGCGTTGGGACTGCCGCTATCGGGCCTGGGTATCGCCAAGTTTGGTCGTGCGTCGTAATAGGCGTCTTCGCCGTGGGGCACGCACAGCGATAGTCCATCTCCGCCTCCACGCAGGAAAACAGAGACCATGACGTCGCGCGCGGAGTTTTCGCTCTCGGCGAAGGAGACGCGGGGCAACCACGCCGGTGCGCTCGCGAGGGCGGCTGCGGAGGTCAAGCTTCGTGATAGGAATTGTCGGCGGCTTAGGGAGCGGTATTCTTCGCAGCCGCATTTGTTTTTGTCGTGCATGGATTGAACTCCAAGTTTTTGGCGTTGGTGTAGCGGCCCCTCACCCTGACCCTCTCCCCCGGAGAGGGAAAAGCGATTCAGTAAAACGTGCACAACGACTCTGGGTCGTTGTAAGACCCGAAGTGGATCGTAAAAGAAAACAAGACTTTCTGGCGACGAGATTGCCGCGTCGGCTACCGCCTCGTCGCAATGACGACTTTGGGATCGCTTCTAATACCATTGGAAATCCGGTGAGCCTAGGGCCATTCCTACGGCTTCGAGGCGGCGGAATGGTTGGTCGGGCGCGGCTTCGATGTAAGCGCGCAATTCGGCTTCGGTTTCTGGCGCGATGGCTCCGTTGAAGAACCAGGCGTTTATGCGTAGGAGTAATTCGTCCACGGTGATCGGTTCTACGAACGGATCTAGATTGAACAACTTCGATTCATCGGGAATCGCGAGGTACGCGCCGTAGCTCCATCGCGTGAGGAGGAATCCTCCCCAGTACCCTAGCGCGTCCGGATAACCGTTGGGCGCTGGCCACAAGTAGGGGTGATGCGCGAGCAATCGCAGGATGAAGCTGAAGATCTCCGGATTGCCTATCGAGGACGGACGTGATCGCAGCGCGCCCATGGCGTAGTGATAGGGGCGCTTCAGTTTCATGGGGGCTTGCATCAGCATTGTGGGTTCGAGCGCCGTGCGTATCATGGCGCGAATGTCGCCGCCGGTGCTGAGATAGGTTGCGGCAATGCTGTCGACCAAGGATTGGGGTGGGTCATAACCCCAAAACTGAACGGCGATTTTGCGCCCGACGAGTTGGGCGGTGAGCGGTGCGATGTCGGGATCGGTTGTAAGAATCTGGATGACGATTTCACCGTCTTGCTGGCCGCCACCGGCGGGGATGTCTTTGCCCAAGACTTGTTTCGCGCCGTTGTCGTGCCATTCTGGGCGGAATAGGAAGCGTCCGAGGTCTGGACTGTCGAAATCTACGTTCAAACTCCAGCCCGTGAAACAGCGCGCCACTTCTTTTACATCTTGTTGCGTAAAACTGTCGGGGCCAATCGTATGCAGTTCCATTAATTCGCGGGGATAGTTCTCGTTGGGCGCTTCTTTTTGGCTGCCGACGCTGTCAAGGTATTGCAACATGGCCGGGCTATGGGCGCTTGCGGAGAGGAGTGCGGGAAACGATCCAAGCGCATTTGGCCTGATGACTTCTTGGTCGTCGACGGGCTTGAGAATGTCTTCCGCTTCTTTTTCTAAGTAGATGTTGAAGTGATCCGTCCAGAATCCGACCATGCGTTGGTGTAGCTGTCTTGTGCTGTATGCGGATCGGAGAAAGGTTGCGTGAATGAACTCGACTACGGACGTTTGATTGTCGTCGAAGATTTGAATCGCGCGTTCTCTCGGTGAGAGGTTCAATGTACTGAATCCGCTCAGAGCGTTCTCTAAGGCGCTGTCATCGATGGACTCGTAGGCGAGTTGGAATTCGAGATACGCTTGGAATCCCATGGTGCTCGCGAGTTGGGCTTCTCGGGCATTGATACCGTATGTGACTCTGTTGACGAGTCTGCGCAATTCGGGCGACAACTGGATCGGCGCATCGTCGGGATAGGGGTCAATCGGTGGCGGTGGACCATTGGGCGCACAACCTGACTTTGCGAGCAATCCCGCGAGGGCTAGTCCGCCTGCCATGGTTGGTGTGAAGAAGCCCGCAGCAATTCGATTCGGTGACTCTTCGTATTCCTGGTTGATCGGGTTATCCGGACTTGATTCCATCTCCGGTAGATTTTGGATCGTGGTCGTGTGATCCCCCGTAGCAGATTCGGATGCGTGCATAGCGACTCCTCATCTCTGTCCCGTTCGTCCCTGCCCTGACCGTTACACCGGCGTTTGCGTATTGGTTACGTCCGGCGCGTGTGAAGTGAAACACGGTGTAGACGTGGAAGTTCCGCGCGCTGTTGGCATCGGGTGTTAATTGTGCGTAAGGGGCAAATGCTGCGCGGTTCTGGGTTCCCGCGTTCGCGGGAATGACGGGGGCACGAATTGATTTATCAGTGCGCAGAAGAGTATTCGAGTTCCTGTGTTGATCTTACGTGGCCTTTTAGCAAATCTTTCTTGTGGAACCATGCCGGCTTCAATCTGGATTTGCTGAGGAGTTTCTTGGCTTGATCGCGGAAGTGGGGTGAGTTGGAGTGATCGCTCTGGCCTATTGGGGGTTGTGAGAAACTTTGGATTGGATCGGAGAGGATCACGACTTGCGTTGAAGTCTGGCCGCTGCGTCCCCAACGGGTGTGGTCGTCGCGCGCTTCGGTGAACCCAACCGCTCGGACCGTTGCCATGCCCTCGTATCGCAAACTGCCGCCGCCAACTGGGTAAGATTCGTTGTCGCCATCGTAATCCAACCGACCCGCGCGGAAGACGTCGCCGAATTTTGCGTTTAGATTGCCGTGGTGATCGCGCATTGATTGCAATCCGCGTTCAAATGCAGTCACAAGAGTTTTGTAATCGGCCTCGGACAAAGATTCATCCGATTCTACTTCTCCGAATAGGTCGAGGTAGTTGTCGACTCTAGTCGACAGCTCGCGTATGCCTTCCTGGCCAACTTCGTCGAGGAGCGCGTGTTTCCAGTAGTAATAGACCAGAGCGCCGTTGCTGTTGCGGGCGGAATAGCCGTCCCAGCGCTGGAGTTTCTTGAGTCCGCGTTGCATGTCACGCGATGGTTTCTCGCCAAATTTGATGGCCAGAGCGAGCTCCGAAATCCAACGTTCGTGTTGGTAGCACTCTTTATCGAGTGCAATGTCGAGTGCGTCTTGGACCGTCATGTGGTCGTTGTCGCGCAATAGCTCAGTTGCGCGCGTGCCACGTTGGTGTGAGTAACGCGCGGGTTGATTGAAGATATAGGACGGGTACTTGTCTGGTGTCATGGGGCTGTCGACCATCATGACGTCGGGCGTGATGTTGCAGTTTTGCATGTACCCTTGCGGCGGGTTGAGGACTTGGACGAGGTCTTCGGTCGGATGTATGCCGAGCCATTCACTCATTGAAGTGGAGCCATCGACCGGCGCGGAAAAATCGAAGCCTTCGGGACGAATGGGTACGCGGCCGGTGCGTTGGTAGTAGATGTTGCCCTTCGTGTCGGCGACCATTACGTTTTGCGGCATGATTTGGCGCACTTCGAGTGCGGTTTTCACGTCTTCATAGTCTTTGGCGATCATGAATAGGTATTTAGATTCAAGGTAGCCAATTTCGTCGGCATAGGCGAGTGCTGCTGCGTACGCCTTGTCGTCGTTGCGCGCGATGATGGGTCCGTAGTGGGAGTAATAGAACGTGTGATTGCGCTCGGCTGTTTCGCCTTTCACGCGATACCTCACTGATGTCGTTGCTAGGTCGCGCCATTCTTCGTCGTATCGATATTGCATCGGGTCGTCGGGATTCAACGTCAGCTCGTATACGTCACCGGTGTCGGGTCCGCCGGTGGTGTGTGCCCAAGCGACGTGATCGTTGTGCCCTAGGTTTACATATGGAAATCCTGCGGTCGCGAAACCGCTGATGTGAATATCTCCGGCGTGGATGCGGACTTCCCAGTATCGTTGGCGGCCGAACCAGCCGAGGTGCGGATCGATGACGAGCATGGCCGCGCCGAATGCGGTGCGATCGGGTGCGACAGCCATTTCGTTTGAACTGCGGAAATCGACGTCGTAGTTGGGGCGCAGATCAACTTTGCGGAGGTCGCCTGCCGCTTGGCCCGCGGGCCAGGACCAAATGAATTGGCGAGAAAATGCGACGGGCATGTAGACGTCGGTCTCCCCCGTCCACCATTCGGGCACATCTTCGGGATGTGCTTTCATGTAGGCGTTTATCCCTTGGATGAACGCGGCGTTGTGATCACGGAATGGTGCGGGCAATTTGTCGTAGTGCTTTTTCGAGACGCCGTAGTGATCCCACATTAGGGATTCGAGGTCGGCGCGGATATTGGCATCGCCTTCACCTGGACCGTACGCTTCGGAAAATCGCCCCATGCCGCGCATGTAGTTTTCGAGGGTTTGCACGAGTCGGTCTTCGGCCATCGCCCAGCCGGATGCATACATGCCCGCGTCGGCAGATTCTGCGTAGATGTGCGGGATGCCGAAGTCGTCGCGGTAGATGGTTGCGGTTTCGGCGTAGGCTTGGGCGAGGAATATATGGACGATTGCTGAAATTACAACCTGTAGAAATTTTTTGGCGGTCATGGGGTGCTCCCGATTTAGTGAACGACGGAACGATCGCACAATGCCCCCTAACCCTCTCCCCTGGGAGAGGGAACCTTGGTTTGTACTCTCGATCAAGTTGTCAGACTCAAGGCTATCACTCGCGGTCGATCAATTCGACTACGCCCCAACATACTCAAGTTGGCGGGATTACTCTTCGCGGATACAGACGACGGTGTTGCCTCGGCCTTGATTATTTTCGAATAGTTGGAAGGCTTCAATGACGCGTTCGAATGGGATGATGCGGTCCGCGCGGGGCTTGATCGCTCCGGTGGCGAAGAAGTTGAGGATTTGCGCTACGTTTTCTTGGTGTTGTTCGGGGTGTTGGTTCGCCCACGGCCCCCAAAGGCTACCGATGGCGGCGGCTTGTTTGATAAGGAGCATTCCGGG
>JAJDAB010000456.1 GCA_029262095.1 Candidatus Hydrogenedentota bacterium | reverse complement strand
GCGCGAACACGTGGCGCTGGTGAAAAAGCTGCTGGCCGACAGCCCCGCGCCCGAGGCGGGCTGGGACGACGACCCCGATCCGCCGATGTTGGGGGATTAGGGGCTCACAGGTCGTTTTCCGAACAATACCGCAAAGCTGATTTGTGGTTTCGGTTTGGCCTGTTGTCGTGTTTTGCGTCCGGCTTGTGGCCACTATATAAGGGCGCAACGACGATCCTTTAGGCATACCTTGGCGATAGCGAAATGCGGGCGGCTGCAGTCACCAGTTCCCGGTTTCTTAGCGCGGGCAACAGTGTTTGGGTGTGAGTGCATGCGTGGTGTTGTGGAACTACTGCGTCGTCAAACAATACGCATACGCGCTCGGGCAATGTGGCCCATGACATGAGACGCATTTCGCCCGTGACTCAGGTTTTAGTGCTCGCGTTCTGCTTGTTCTCCAGCCTGTTGTTCGAGCACACCGCCGACGCCGCTTTGACACTGGCCGCCGACGGGGAGAGTTCATACTGCATTTTGCATGCGAGCGATGCGCCAAGCTCGGTCAAGCTGGCAGCGCGGGAGTTGCGCCAATACATCGAGAAGGCGACGGGTGCGCGTATTCCAGTTCTCGACAAGGAAGAGTCGGCTGATTGTCTGGTCATCAGCCTCGGCATGACTGCGCTTTTGGAACGCAATGGATTGACCGCGCAAGACATTCCCTTGGAAGGTTATCGCATCGCGGTGAGGGGCCAAGATCTGTTTATCGTCGGTCCTGACACAGCCGATGGAAAATTCACGGAACAGGGCGGCACCAGCAACGGCACGCTGAACGGGGTCTATAGCTTCCTTGAAGACTATGTTGGCGTGCGCTGGCCGATGCCTGGCCCATTGGGCGAGGTCGTGCCGAAAAGCGACCGCCTGGACGTGCCGCAGGTCGACCGTATCGAAGGCCCCGGCTTTCTCAACCGGCGCATCCCCTACATTCAAAACGAGCGACCGGAAGTGCAGGAGTGGTTGCGGCGGCAGAAGCAGGGGTACTCGCTTCGCCTCAACCACGGCCACAACTTCCGACAGACCATTCCGCGTGAGCTGTATGATAAACATCCGGACTGGTTTCCGATGATCGGCGGCAAGCGGCCGCCGCCGGCGGGGCGTTACAAACTCGAAACCACGAATCCGGATCTGGTCCGGGCCTTTGCCGAACGGGCTGTGGCGAAGCTGAAGGCCCACCCGGAGCGATACAGCTATTCGATCTCACCGTCCGACAGCGGCGGCTGGAGCGAGAGCCCTCAGGCAAGGGCGCTGTACGATCGCGACCCAAATGGCGAACTCTCGGTCACGCCTCTGGTCCTGGATTTCTACAACAACGTCGCCGCCGCCGTAGATGACGCCCTCCCCGGTGGAACGGTTTGTGGCTACATCTATTCCAACTACCTCTATCCTCCTAGTGGCGGCGTACCGCCCCTGCAGTCCAACCTTTGCCTCGTCGTCGCCGCGAGCATCAGCTACGGGTACGGGCTTTACCGGCCGGGGACCCGCAGGGATTGGCTGGCGATCTTAGAGGCCTGGACCCAAGCTACCTCGAACATTGCCTATTACGATCTCCCTGCAAGTTTTATTCAGGACGTTGGCGCGCCCAATCCGCCGGGACTGGAAATTCTCAAGTTCCTCTACCCACGCGTCGCCGAGCACGGCATGAAAGGCGTCTATGTCTACGGTGTTAGCAATTGGGCCCAGGGCGCGATCACCAACTACCTGCTGGCGAAACTCAATTGGGATCCGCAAGCGGATGTTGACGCCCTGGCGCGTGACTTTTTTCTCGCCGCTTATGGGCAAGATGCCGGTCCGGTCATGGCGAAGCTCTATTCTACTTTGGACGCCGCGACAAAGCGGTACCATCTTGCCAATAGGAAGGCGCGGTATACCCTTACACCGGAGGTTCTTAAGGGCCTCTTTGTGCCGGTACTTCCAATACTGGCGAACCTCTATACACGCGCGGCTGCAGTGAACTCGGATCCGCAGGTCAAAATCCGGCTGGTCAAGTTTGCCGACAGCTTGCGTGTCTTCACCTGGTATTTGCGCCAGCAGGGTTTGATCGCCGATGGGTTCAATTCCCCTTTCTATGCGAGTGGGGAGACCGTCGAAGCGATTATTTCCGCGGCCAATGAGGATCACTGGCAGGATTTCGGCAGCAGATCCATTGTATCGGGTGGTCGCAAGACTGAGCAGGTGAGTGTTGGCGTTATCCCTCCATTGCCATTGGCGAAATCCGTTAGGCCGTTCAGACTACGTGGTCCTGCAAGGATACTTCTCTATTCAGAGTCCGACTCTAATGTGGGTGTTGAGTTGCCATTGGTGCGGGATTTCGGCGAGTTCGCCAGATACGCCTTGTCGGACGAGGAAGGTAGCGCGATTACGGCGGGTGTCTTGGGCAAAAACACGGTAATCGAGTTCGCTGCCAAGGCCGGGAATAGCTACTTTCTGGATATTTTCGCGAACAAGGCGATTTACCGGTTGAAAGTCGATGGGGCACGATATGCTTTGAAGACGGACGTCACGCGGGACGGTCTTCACCTGCAGAACAATGTAACGCCGCTATATTTTTACGTTCCCCCAAACACAGATAAACTGACCGTGACGCTTTCGTCGCAATCCCCTAGGGAAACGGCGGCTGCGGTACTAGTTGCGCCCGGTAGAAGTCTCGCAGGGAGGGCGGACACGACAGAAAGCCCGGCGGTGGAGATCGTGGCGGACGGTCGTACGAATGCAGGCGAGTTTTGGGTACTGGAATGGGTCCCGCCGCGTGGGGGAAACGTGGACGACGTGTGGGTGGGCCTTTCCGAGAACCTGCCGCAATGGGTCAGTATCGACCCACATGCCGCGATTATGGTGTTGCCGGCCGAAGGTGTAGGGGCCCTGCGATGACAAGGCGACGCGGGATAGGTCAAGTCTTGCTGGGACGCCTCTCGGCCACGGCGGCTGGTGTTCAAGTCGGTGATTCCGGCAAAAGCAAAATGCAGAATTTAAACGCCCTGCCTGCCCGACTGTCGCAGTGGCTGCGCGGCGGCGGACTTGGGGCACAGATTGCCAAGGGCGCCTCTGGGTCGTTCTTCGTCAAGATCGCCGGAACCGGGATCGTGTTCCTGTTGCAAGTTTTCCTGGCACGTCTCTTGGGTACAGAAAAGTACGGCATTTATGTATATGCCCTGAGCTGGATAAACACCTGTCTATTGGCGGCACTTTGGGGTTGGGACACAACCTCGATTCGGCTTATCGCCACCTTTCGTGCCAAGGAACAATGGGGTCTGCTACGTGGTTTTATGGTGACGGCAGGCAAAGCGGTCACAGCGGGATCTATCGGCGTGGCCATTGTTTTTGGGGCGGGTGTTTGGCTGCTGAAAGAAAAAATGAGTTCGGAAATGGCAACGGTCTTATGGATTGGTTGTCTTGTTCTGCCTATCAATGCGCACCTGAGGCTGTCCGGGGCAAACCTTATGGGGTTCCGGCGAGTTGTGCGCTCTCAGATCCCGCAGGTAATCTTTAGGCCGTTGTTATTGGCCTTTGCTGTCAGCATTGTGTTTTTGGTTTTCGCTTTCAAACCTACAGCGTCAGCTGCAATGCTACTGAACGGATTGGCGGCCGTGCTTGCGCTTGTTCTGTGCTGGCGTTGGGTGAAAGCCTCTCGGCCGGCGGAACAACGCTCTGTCACGCCAGTTTCGACGCCAAGAGTATGGGCTCGAATCGCGTTGCCGCTGATGTTGGTCTCGAGTTTCCGCGTCCTTTTGCAGCGTATTGATGTTTTGATGCTCGGTGTCTTGATTGGGCCAACGGAAGCCGGGATATATTTTGTTGCCGGGCGAATCGCGCAATTGGTTGTATTCGGATTGGTGGCTGCCGAGTCAATTTTGGCCCCGATTATTGCGGACTTCCATGCTCGGGGTAAACTGGCAGAAATGCAGCGCGTCCTGACCTTGGCCACGGCCGCTGTTGCCGCTGTTACCTTGGTCGTGGCGACGGGAATATTGCTGTCAAGTGAAGTGTTGTTGGGTATATTCGGTCCCGACTTCGTGGCTGGCCGCCAGGTATTGGTCATTTTGGTCGCTGCCCAAGCTATGAATAGTCTTACCGGCCCCGTAGGTTTTTTAATGACCATGACAGGGAATCAGGCTAGTGCGGCCCGGATACTTGGTTTCGTGGTTATTCTGAACGCCGTGCTCAACCTCGCGCTCATACCCGTTTACGGAATAGAGGGTGCTGCCGTTGCAACGGCTCTTTCAGTATTTATTTGGCAGTCAATGATGGTGATTTTTGTGCGGTACAGGCTTCACATTTCGCCGACCGTGTTTTCTATCTTAAAGCTCGTGAGATGAAAAAATGCTGGTTTGTCATTTTGGAGAATATTGCGGGCGATGCCGCATCAAAAACATTCACCTGTTTTCTGAATGCAATTTACTAAGCAAACGCAATATCGATTTTGGAATGTTGCAATGATTAACACTATCGGCTCGATTGAGCTGAAATCGCCCATTAAAAGGCGAATTTGTTTCGTCATTTCAAGTTTGTCCGCTGGTGGATCTGAGCGAGTCTTGTCGCATATGGCGAACTATTGGGTGGCCAAAGACATAGAAGTTATCATAATCACTCTATCTCACATTGAAGAAGACTTCTATGTCTTGGATCCACGAGTACGGCGAGTCAGCATCCATGCCATCCGGAAATCTGGATCTATTTGGCGCGGTATCTTAAACAATCTGATGCGCCTGCGGCTCTTACGAAACGCCATCAAAGAGGCTGCACCGGATGTTGTCATTAGTTTTCTCGCATCCACCAACGTATTGACAATCGGCGCAACGCGAGCATTAGGCGTACCGATTGTAGTTTGTGAAAGAAACAATCCGGTGCATTTTGAGCTTGGGCGGGTATGGAATCGCCTGCGCATTGCTGCGTATTCGCACGCGCAAGCTGTCGTCGTCCAAACCGATGCTGTTCGAAAGTGGGCTGAGCAAGTCGTACCCGCGCATTCAATATGGATCATTCCAAACCCAGTTTCACCTATTGCCGCATGTTCATCCCCCTCTAGCCAACTTGCTACACCGAAAAAGCTCATACTGGCTATGGGCAGGCTGGTACCTGTGAAGGGATTTGACCTTCTATTGCGCGCTTTTGCCAGGTCGCAAGCGAGACAACACTGGACATTGGCCATACTTGGCGAGGGTCCTGAGCGGGAGTGGTTGGACGAGATCGCTCGTGAAGAGGGAATTCAAAGCTCGCTGTTGATGCCTGGACTTCTGCGAGAAATTGATCAAGTCCTTAAAGAGGCAGAGATATTTGTTTTGTCGTCACGCTCAGAGGGATTTCCCAACGCACTGTTGGAAGCTATGGCATGTGGAGTTTCGGTCATTAGTTTTGATTGCCCGAATGGGCCGCGAGAAATTCTGGGCCATGGCGAGCGGGGAATTTTAGTTGAAAACGGCGATGTCGCTGCCCTATCGCGAGCAATTGACCGGCTGGCTTTAAACCCCGAGGAGCGTGAAGTATTCTCATGTCGAGCACGTGAGGTATTCGATGACTACGGAATTGAACGCATAATGGGCTTGTGGGACGAAACCGTCACTGCGGTGTTACGGCGTTAGGCAGAGAATGTTGCAGAAAGAACAGAGTTCGCTCAACGCACTAGAAGCAGTTCCTGAAACCGCGCCCCTTAAAATTTTATTCCTAACAAGATCATTGAATTGTGGCGGCGCTGAGCGACAATTGGTTACTCTGGCAAAGACCCTTCAAAAACGGGGTCATGATGTATCGGTCGCCGTGATGTACTCGGGCGGCTTCTTCGAAAAAGCGCTTCGCGCCGAAGGAGTGCCGGTACATAACTTGTCGAAACGCGGACGATGGGAAACCCTCGGGTTTGTTGTGCGTTTGCTTTCTATCGTCCGTGGCGTAAATCCACACATTCTTCATTCTTATATTGTCGTACCAAATCTCCTTGCCTGTCTGGTTAAGTTCTTTAATTTGAGAATTATTGTCGTTTGGGGACTTCGCGGTTCTTTCAAGGACGCTCAATACTATGACTGGATTGCTTCTCTAGTGTTGCGTTTTGAAAAATGGTTGTCCATCGTGCCAGCCCTCATCATCGTCAACTCTCAGGAAGGAGCGCGTTGGGCTGAGCAACGCGGAGTCCGGCATGACAAGCTGTTGGTGATCGAAAACGGCATCGACAGCCACCATTTTCATCCGAATGCGTCGGAGAGATATGATTTGCGGCGAGAATGGGGAATTGCGGAACACGAGCATTTGGTCGGTTTGGTCGGCCGTCTCGACCCGATGAAGGGGCACGCGACTTTTCTTCGCGCCGCGGCCAAGCTTTCGCGTGAAAGAGAGGACGTGCGGTTTATTTGTGTGGGTGGAGGCCAGGCTGAATTTGGGGCGAATTTGAAAGCGCTTGCAGAGGATCTCAAAATCGATAAGAGAGTCATCTGGACTGGTGTTCGATCGGACATGCGTCATGTCTTTAACAGCCTGGATGTCCTCTGCTCCGCTTCGGAATTCGGTGAAGGCTTTTCTAACGTCATATCCGAGGCCATGGCTTGCGGAATCCCCTGCGTAGTCACCGATGTCGGTGATTCCGCAAGAATTGTTGGCGACTTTGGCTTGGTTGTACCACCGCGGAATCCGGATCGGTTGTGCGAAGCTTTAGCGCGCGTATTATTAGATCGTGACGAGTTCGATCCAATCGCAATTCGTGAGAGCGTTGTCTCACGTTTTTCGGTTGCACAATTAGTTGCACGAACCGAGCGTGCGCTCTCTCAGTTGAGGGACTCTTAAGCGATGATGCTGGCGGTTTTCGCAGCCGTAAGTGTGATTTTATACGTGTCGCACACCTACCAATTTCTTTGGGCAAGTGACCTCATAGTAATCAAACCTCTTTATTGGTATTTCGTAACGCTGGTTACAGGTGCAGGTTTGATTGTGACGCACCGTGCTTGCTGGTCGCCATCCAGATCGGTCATTTTTTTGCTGATATGGTCAGTTGTTTTTTTTGCTATTATTTCAGTGTCGTACTTCGTTTCGAGCCAAAGTCCGGTAGCTCTACAGACGACGATCAATTACTCTGAGGCGACGTTGATTATGTTGGTTATGGTCATGGTTCTTCAGGTCAAAATCGCCTATCAGTGGGCTAGCATTGCCCTTGTCGGCACCTTAGTTTTCGGCGTAGCAGTCAATATTATCGATTTTCTATCCTTAGCTGGCATGACATTTAGTACGGTTGATGGGCGTGCGGCGGGGTTTTATGAGAATCCGAATATCGCAGGAAAGATTTTGGTCGTCGGGATGGTATTGGCGCTCCCGGTACTCAAAAGTTCGCTCAGATTTTTGTTCTGTATTGCAGTGGGCCTTGGAGTCGTCTTGACTTTTAGCCGCTCGTCAATGTTGATGTGGGCTTTGGCGGTTATCACGCTTTCCTGGTTTGAATTTTTTGTTTTGCGTCGGCTACAAAGTGTATTGACGATGTTTTTAGTCCTGTTCGGACTGACACTTACCTTAGCCGCAGGACAATGGCTCGGGGCTCTAGAAAAGGTTGGTCTCGGTGCTCAATTGAACGACAACACACAGGCCCGAATTGGTGGGAGCTTTACGGCCCAGGATGATTTATCGTCGCGTGAGAGAACGTTGGTCGCCGAAAAAGGCATGCGTTTATTTCTGAGGGCACCGATTTTCGGGCATGGGATCGGGGCTACAAGGGAATGGAGCACCCGGGCATCCACTCACAATATGTACCTGCTGCTCGGTGCCGAGCAAGGGATTGTCGGCATTTTCTTGTTCTTGGCGCTCCTTTGGGTGGTTTGGCGGAGTGGAAGCCGAGAGGCAAAAATCGTCGCGGGTCTATATGCGGCGTCTGGGATGTTTACCCATAACAACTTTGATCAGCCAGCCATTCAGATCCTTATCGCTATGGCTGTCGCCAACGCTGGTAGGGAGTTTCGGATGGGTCAGTCACATGTGTGAAATTCTATGCCTGTTCACCACATTGAGAGGGCCTGAGTAGTGACGACTTTGGCTTGCGGAGATGACCGGGTGTGACCCCCGCAATCATGCATATCATTACCGGCTTGGAGATCGGCGGGGCAGAGCATTCATTGCTGAGGCAGCTTTTGGCCCTGCGTAACGGCGGTATTAGATTAGCCGTCGTATCCTTGCGCGGAAGGGGCCGTTTGACTGGGCAGGTCGAGGCACTTGGGATCGAAGTGACAAGCCTTGGGATGCGCGACGGGGAGACATTTCCAAAAGCTGTATGGAGGTTGGTGCGACTCGTGAGAGAGTGGCAGCCTAGTCTGCTGCAAGGTTGGATGTATCATGGCAATCTAGCCGCGTCCTTCGCCGCGGCCACAGCCAAACACCCTTTGCCTGTTGTGTGGAATGTTCGGCATTCTCTGCAGGACTTTGAAAGGGAAAAGCGTGGAACCAAATTCGCTATTTGGTTAGGCAAATGCTTTTCGGCTAGCTCTTCCGCTATAATTTACAATTCCGAAGTGTCTTGTCAGCAGCATATCGAATACGGGTATTTTGGCAATTCCTCTGTGGTCATCCCAAATGGATTCGACTGCGATCTCTTCACGCCTTCGAAAAACGCTTACGCAAAGCTCCGTCTCGAGCTCGGCGTTGGCAACGCCTGCCGATTGATCGGAATGGTCGCGCGATTTCATCCAAACAAGGATTTTCCGAATTTCCTAAGAGCAGCCGCGCTAATTCGTAGGCGACGGCCTGAGACCGAATTCGTTTTGGTTGGCAACGGTGTCGCGCGAGATAATCAAGACCTATTCGATCTCGTTTCCAGGCTGGGACTGGTTGACTGCGTACATTTACTAGGGGAGCGCAGAGACGTTCCAAAAATAATTGCGGGCCTCGATATCTTGAGCACCTCCTCGTGGAGCGAAGGGTTTCCCAATGTGCTTGGTGAGGCCATGTCCTGTGGTGTACCGTGTGTAGCAACAGACGTTGGGGATTCCGCTCACATTGTTGGTGATACGGGAGTAGCCGTGCCACCGCGTGATTCAGAAGCCCTGTCTGCTGGTTGGGACACAATACTCTCACTTTCCATACAGGAGCTTCAGCAACTTGGGCAAGCCGCCCGACAGCGTGTTCTTGATAACTTTGAGATGAATGCCGAGGCCAGTCAATACCAAGAGCTCTACCAGAGATTTTTCGATGCTGAGCGCATGGGCACTCCATGACAATTGCCTTCTTCGCCAACACCGATTGGTATCACTACAATTTTCGATTGCCCCTACCCGAAAAAAACTACAGAGTCTTGGTGCTGAGATCGTCTTTATATCACCTCCCGGTGGATATAGTGTGTGTCTTCAGCATGCTGGTTTTCGATGGATTTCACTGGGATTCATACGTCGCGGTCTCAATCCATTTCGAGAGGCGGGGGTTTTTTGCGTCTCATGGTGATATACCGCCGTGAGCGTCTAAACTTGGTGCATCATTTTACGACAGAATTAGTTATTCATGGCTCGCTAGCAGCGCGTCTTGCTAGGGTGGGGTGCCGCGTCTACGCCATCGCTGGTGTGGGGTACATTTTTGTTGGCACAGACCTGCGGGCCAAGCTACTTCGGCCGCTTGTCTCATGGATTCTCCGGTTCTCGCTGGTTGTCCGTCGATCACGTACGATATTCCAGAATCATGATGACCTCGATTTCTGTGTGAGTCGTCGCATCGTAACCACGGTACGATTCCGCCTGATCTTGGGTTCAGGTGTCGATACGAACGATTGTCGCCCTAACGTTCTATCGTTTGAGCATTGTTGTTTGGGGGTTCTGATGGCAACACGCTAGCTATGGGATAAGTGGGTCGGTGAATACATCAACGCGGCACGCTGTTTGAAGGCAGATGGAAATGATGCAGCCTTCCTATCTGCAGGTGCACCGGATCTTGGCAATCCCAAGGCGGTACAGGCCAAAACCTTGAATAACTGGCAGGCTGAAGGCACGATCGAACTATTGGGCCATGTCGATGGCCTGCCGACACTATTGTGGACTGATGACGTCGTCGTATTGCAATCTGCCTATGCGGAAGGAGTGCCGCGCATCCTGTTGGAAGCTGCACCCTCCATCTTGGCAATTGTCACGACTGACATGCTGGGTTGTCGTGAAATTGTCGAGCATGTGGTCAATGGGTTAGTTGTATCTACGCGCGACACCAAAGGCCTTGCGGGAGCTGTCAAGGTTCTACTCGAGCGATCAGATTCACGCGCACGAGTGGGAGAGGCGGAAAGGCAGAAGGTTCTTTCCGAGTTCGATGAAGATAAAGGAATGAAGAGAATCTGAGAGGTTTATGGGATGCTTGATTTTGGCGGCCGAGTTGCGCGATCTATAGGACCGTGTAAACATTGAGAAGCATCAGGCGTTTCCCGCTGATCTTACGACGGCGATAATGGTATAATGCGACGTTAGGAATTGTGAGAGCAAATTTCCTGCTGCTCATTTTGCGTATACCGATGCACGAGTTTATTTTGACCGACAACGGAATCAATATGAAATCAATTACAAGAGCGGCCTATTACTATGTCATCAATTGCCTTCCGCCTAGAATGGCAATTACTATTCTATATATTCGTCGACTTGGCCGTGTCCCGAATCTGAAAAATCCAAAAGATTTTAGCGAGAAAGTGCAAATGAGTAAACTTTATGATCGAAATTCGCTAATGAGTGTTTGTGCAGATAAAATACTTGTAAAAAAATATGTGAAAGAACTGATTGGGGATAGATACGTTATTCCGACTATCTGGAGTGGCAAAGAACTTCCGGTGCGTGGCGCACGATTATGGTCTTTGCCATATGTTATTAAGGCTAATCATTTATCCGGAGGAAACTATTTTGTTAGATCCGAAAATGACCTAAAATGGGCGGCGATTGAAGCTTTAACTGAGAGGTGGTTGAGCACTTCCTATTCTCCGCATAAACACGAATGGGCATACGAGAACATTGAACCGAAGATTCTCATTGAGCCGTATATTTCTCGTGATCATGTTTTACCTTTGGATTATAAGTTATTTGTGTGGAAGGGGATCACTCACTATATACAAGTAGATGTAGATCGAGAGAATTCCCATAAACGTTGTTTTTATGATCCGGATTGGCAAAAATGTAATTTTTCTTTGGAGTATCCTTTGTACGAGGGTGAAATTGAGCCTCCGAAAAATTTGGGTAAAATGATTAGTCTTGCTGAAGCATTATCGGCAGAATTTGATTTTTTGAGATGTGATTTTTATGAAGTCAATGGGGTTCTGTTTTTTGGGGAAATGACATTTTATCCAGATTCCGGATTTGGAAGGTTTATTCCAAGGGAATGGGATCGAAGACTTGGAGACCTGTGGGAGTAGATGTTTGATCGATCGTATTCTGGGGCAGGCAACAATTGAACATT
>JAJDAB010000455.1 GCA_029262095.1 Candidatus Hydrogenedentota bacterium | reverse complement strand
GGGGTCCAATCGCTGCCGGGTCCAGGCGTGCCGACCTCGAAATCGGGATGCTGAAAATACACTTCGCCATCAATCACAGTGAGCACGCAGTGCGCAAATGTGTCGAGCGGGTGACGGCTGAACACCGCGATGTCGCCGTCCTTGCCCACTTCGATGCTACCGATGCGATCTTCACGCCCGAGTTGTATGGCTGGGTTAATCGTAATGAGTTTGAGCGCTTCATCCGCAGTGAGGCCGCCGAACCGCATGGTCTTGCCCGCTTCGAGATTCATGTAACGCACGACGTCCGCCGAGTCTGAATTGAGACTGGCCACGATTCCGCCGCGCGACATCATGGCGGCGTTGTGCGGAATCGCGTTGTAGGCTTCGAGTTTGTAGGCCCACCAATCGGAAAATGTAGATCCTGAAGCGCCGTGACGGCGCATCTCGGGGACGATGCGATAGCCTTCAAGCACGTGTTGCAGCGTGGCGACACGCACACCAAAGTCTTCCGCTACTGCGAGCAGCCGCAAAATCTCGTCCGCGCGGTAGCAATGAGAATGAATCCAGATGTCGCCGTTCAAGATGTCGTTCAGCGCGTCGAGCCGAATGTCGCGGCGTACGGGTTCGCCGCCGTTGTTCTTGCGTGCCTCGGCATATTCAAGCGCTTCATTGAAGGCTTGACGCAACACAGACTCGACGCCCATGCGGGTGATCGGATATCGATTGCCGCGCGCGCTGAAATTGGCCTGCGTGACGTTTTCGCCCAACGCAAACTTCACAATTCGCGGACCGTCCGTATCCAACATCTCGGCGGGCGATGTTAAATACTTGAGCTTCAGAATCGCGTTTTGGCCACCCATGGTATTCGCTGAACCGTGCATCGCGTGAATCGTCGTGATGCCGCCGGCGAGCGCGCGATGTAGCGCCAGTTGGGTGTGATCGACTTCGTCGGTGATGCGTACTTCAACCGTGACCGAATCGCTGGCTTCATTAATGCCGCCTGAAATCGCCATATGCGAATGCGGATCAATAATGCCCGGCATGACCCAGTAGCCGGAGAGATCGATGGTGGTAATACCGCTGCCCTCGGTCAGATCCTTGCCGATTTTTCGAATCTTTCCTTTTTGAATCAGTACGTCCGCGTCTTCAAGTGTGTCACCCGTGATGGTGATCACGGTCGCGTTCGTTAGGAGAATCGAACCGCCGCCCAAGCGTGAAGGTTTGCGATCCGCATCCGATTCGATGGCCCAGGGATGTATATCCTCTGGCTCTTCGTCTTCTTTGGATGACTCGTCAGATTCTGAATCGCTTTCGTCAGAGTCTTCGTCGGACTCTTCTGAATCGTCATCGTCCTTCGATTTCTTGCCGCTCTTCACCTCCATCGTGAAACGTTCGCCATCGATAAAGACGTGGCGAACTTTGGCATCCTTGTCGCCGAGCGGCTTGGTGAGTAGGGTTAGATTGGCGACTTTCCCAGGGGTGATGGTTCCCAGGGTACGATTCACCCCCAGGATTCTTGCTGGCGAGGTGGTGAGTGCGGCCAAGGCCTGGTCTTCGGTTAGTTCGAGCTCCAGTGCGGCATTCAGTTTGCCCAGAATTTTACCCGGCCCTTTAACATCCCGCCCGGTAATGCCGATTGGCACACCGGCGCTGGCGAGCACCGCAATGTTATTGACCTGTTCCTCCCATTGGCGAATGCGTTCGCGGCGCAAAGCTAAAGGCTCGTAGAAATCGTCTTCCCATTCCGCGGTCCATGTGACAGTCGTTAGTAGGCCCGGTTCCGCGTCATCTTTTTTCTTGTTGGCTTTGGGTGCGAGTCTTGGTTTTTCCGGCCAGTCGAGTGTTGCTATTACCGACGCGCCTTCGGATTTCAAACGGTCCTTGACGCGCCAAGCCTCGGCACCGCCCAGGATAATGACGCGCCAATCGAATTCGTTACCGAGGTCCAACGCATGATGAATCTGACTCGGCGTATTTGCCGAGAACAATACGTGTTGCCCGTTGTTGAAGATACGTTTGGCGGCTTCTAGGACTGGATCGTGCAACGCGCGTGTCGCACTTCGTTCTGCATGGCGCTGCAGTGCGCTATACCAATCCAAATCGTATTCCGTCTGCCTCATTAGCGCGACGGCACCCATAGCGGATACTGGATACCCGCGCCGCACAAATGGCGCGGTACCGGATCCGCGTGGTGAAAAGAAAGAAGCGAGCTGGACGACTTCTGCTTTTAGCACGGAGTGTCGCAATGCGTCACCGGACAATTGCATCACACTCCCCCACCCGGCGAGAATCGCGGGATGCGGAACTACCAATGCTGCAGTGAATCCCGCTTGACGGTAGGTGTTTAGCTTATCGTCGTCCGCCTTGTAGCGATCATCGAGCGTCAAGTGAGGCCAGATGCCGTTGCGATTGGCCAGCCACATACCAGCCCTCGGCATTTGTTTCGGATCGATTTCGTCGTCCTTCACGCGCGCGAGTTGATCGTCCGAGGGCCGATCTTCAGGCATGCCGACGTGACTGGCTGCGTCCATGAATCCGGCATAGACAAACAGGCTGGATCCGTCGATTTGTTCGGCACCCTTTGGAATCGCAATTCCGCTACCCACCGCGGTGATGCGGCCGGATTCCATGACGACGGTTGCGTTTTCGATCTGGCTACCCGGCCGGGTTACCACGGTAGCCCCAGTAATCGCGACTGGCGGGTCGAATTCCACGGCGTTCGCCGTGCCCAACTGGAACGAAGCTGCTATGAGTAGGGTCAATCTCGAGACGATATGACGCATTGGTCGACTTCCTCCGCAACGGTACAGCCCGAGAACAACGCTCAAGCGAGCGATTAACTTAACTGAAAGCTGGATATTTGTCGAACAAATGGACTGATTTAGCCACAAGATGCCGGATGTATTGATCGGGTTGCGCCGATGGCGTCATTTTCGGACAGAGACAATGTTCGTTGTCCCGTCGCATGAAGTCTGACATCATGCGGTAGTACATTGGTGAAGTTGGCGTCGCAACGCGACAGGAGGCATCCCATGCGGGTCCAAACGGTGATTAAGACTGGTGCGTTTGTGTACGCACTAACGCTGACTTACGCGGTAGGTGCGGTTCCCGCACAGTCCACGGATAACGCCGTCACTTTCACTTCCGACGTCGCGCCGATCGTGTTCGAGAATTGCCTTTCGTGTCATCGTCCGGGTGAAGTTGCGCCGATGTCGCTGAGTACCTACGAAGAAGCGCGGCCCTGGGCGAAGTCGATCAAAGAAAAAGTGGCGACGCGTGCGATGCCGCCTTGGTTCGCGAATCCGGAGCATGGCCGCTTCGTCAATGATGCGTCTCTGACCGAAGGCGAAATCTCGACCATCGTCGCATGGGTCGATCAGGGCGCGAAGCGCGGTAACCCGGAGGACATGCCTCGATTGCCCGATTTTACCGAAGGCTGGCAATTGGGGGAACCGGATTTCATCGTGGACTTGCCGGTGGTGAATGTTCCCGCGGATGGCGATGACTATTTTCCAGATTTGGAATTGACCATCGATATACCCAAGAAACGTTGGGTGCGCGCGGTTGAAGTTCGGCCCGGCAACCGGGAAGTCGCTCATCATATCGTGTTATTCACGAGTGGCGGCGGTATGGGGCAGAGCGGATTTTTTGACGTACTCGCGGTGTGGGCGGTCGGCACACCGGCTACACAATTTCCAGAAGGCATGGGCCGTTGGGTGTACCCCGGCCAACGCATCACCACCAACATGCACTACCACCCCAACGGTGAACCGGCCATTGATAAGAGTCGCATCGGGCTCTATTTCGGCGAAGGTGATATGACCAAAGAAATCAACGCGGCACTGGCTGGCACGATGACGTTTGAGGTACCTGCGGGCGCACCGAATCACCCTGTACGAGCGAGCCATATCGTGGATCAGGATATACGCATCGTTTCGTACTTTCCGCACATGCACTTGCGGGGTAAGTCGATGCAATTGTCTGCGGCGTATCCGGATGGCAGGAGCGAGATTCTCCTTGATGTGCCGGAATACAGCTTTGATTGGCAACTCTTTTATTACCCCGAAGAGCCGCTGTTTGTACCGGCGGGTACCCGGGTGGACATCCTCGCGCACTACGACAATTCGGCGGACAACCCAGCCAATCCCGACCCGACACGCGCGGTTGGCTTCGGTGTGCAATCGGCGGATGAAATGATGTTCGGCATGTTCGAGTTTATCGCGGACGAGGGCGTTTCCCCGAAACCGGTCAGCGATGAAACGCGTGTGCAATCACTGCTGCGATCATTGCCCGGCGAATCGGTGTACGACGTGAAATTCAACATTGGCGCAATGGAAGTTCCAACGTGTCTGCAATTGCCGCGCGAGGGCGATGGCACCTGGTACATACCGTTCCAAAGACAGCTTCTGAATCTGACCACGAGCGATTTGCAATGGTCGGGTAACGACTATTCGTTCGCGATCAAAATTCAGCTTGGTCGGCTGGGCGGTACGTTTAAAGTGAGCGGCTCAGTAGATGATGAAGGCAACATCACCGGAAAATTTGCATTGGACGAAGCAGGCAATGCAGCTGGATTTCTACCGTTCCGGGACTTTAAGGGATCGCGGCCGCAGGCCACGGCAACGATTGGGACGGACTAATCTGTAACCGATCCATTCGATCGGTATGAGTTCCTAACCGTCATTCCTATCATGAACAGAAAAGAAGCCTGGAGCCGCTTGCGCGGCTCCAGGCTTCTTCATTCATGACCAAATGATATTAGCGGCCTACTCTGCGCTGAACTTGGCACTCCAGGCGTGGCCGCCCCATGCGATTTTGAGCGTACCGCCCGAGCCTTCTTCAACGAGTTCGATCGTGAATTGCTTTTCTTCTTTGTCCGCTTTTGCAGCGGTCAGCGGGATTTCTGCGACATCCGCTGCTGGTTCATGTTGCGTGCCCCAGATGTCCGCGTGTTCGTTGGCAACCAAATGCCAGCCGTCGCCGACTTTCTTGAGCCACAGACTGTAGACGCCGGGATACGATTCGTGCGCGTTGCCTTGTTTTATGACGGCGTCGCCGAACTTGAGGTCGGCCTCGGTCAATAGCTTCGATGCCCGGCCTCGCGTGAAGGTGAATACTTCGCCGTCTTTAAGGTTTTCAAGGGACTCGAAATCGTCTGTATCGCTCTTGAGCGTTGCGTACGCAATTTTGATTTCTTCGCCTTCGATTCTGATTTCCGTCTCGCCGGTATCTACACCGCCACGACGTCCTCCGCGACGACGCGACTGCTGGGAAGCAGTAGCAATTTGGTCTTCGCTCAACCGTTCGCCTGTGAATTCCGCGGAAATCAGTCCACCGGTATCGGCAAACGAACCCGCCAAGGCATCGCTTTCAAGCTTCGCGACGATATTGATGTCCAGACTTTGCGGGCCAAACTTCGCCTCGTACAGCATTTTCATGCCTTCGTCTGTCATTTCAATATCTTCGATGACCGCTGGTTCGGGCGCGAACATTGAAGTGATAAATGCGCCGACTTTGCCTTCAACATCTTGGAGCACGAGCGTCATGCTCATGGGATTGCCGCGCAACTCCATGGCCAACTTCCAGCCGCCGATGTAGTCCTTCGCGTCTGCTACGTCCAAGTCGGACGCATACTCGGCTCCCACTTTGAACGGCGCAGCCGCCGCAGCAGCTCCGCCCTCAGTTTTAGCACCGGTCAAGTCGGCGGAGAACATGCCGTTCGTGTCGCCCAGGGTGCCCGTGAACGCCTCGCCATCGAGTTTCAGCGCCATGACGAGATCAACTGGATTACCGCCGAATTCGATGCCGTACTTCAGGTCCAGGCCGTCGTCCGTCTTTTCAATTTCGGTGACTTCAATCGGATCGGGCGACGTCGGTGAAATAATCGTGGCAGCGACTTTGCCACCCGCGTCAGCCATGGTGAGCGTCATACTGACTGGAGTCCCTTGGAATTCCATGGAAACGTCCCAAGTTCCTAGAAACCCCGCAGCATCCGCGACATCGAGATTCGATGGTGTACCTGCCGAAGCGGTGTCATTGCCCTCGGCCTTTTCCAGTTCGAGATCCGCGGAAAACATTCCGTTGGTATCGCCCAACGTACCAGTGACAGCATCGCCGTCATTTACTAACGCCATGACAAGGTCGACCGGATTGCCGCCGAACTCGATGCCGTATTTGAGTTCAAGACCATCGTCCGTTTTGGTGATATCGGAGATCGCAATCGGTTCGGGATTGGTCGGCGATTCCAATACACCCGCGACTTTGCCGCCTGCGTCGGTTAGGGCTAACGTCATGCTGACCGGCGTGCCCTGGAAATCCATCGAAATGTTCCACGTACCCAACCAGTCCTTCGCTTCCGCTGCATCAAGGTCTGATGCGGATCCTGCTTTGGCACCGGTGATGTCGGCATCGATGAGTCCGGCTTCGTCTTTGACGTGACCGGTCGTGGTGTTGCCGTCGATTTCCATGGTTATTGTCAGCGCGATGGAAGTGGCTTGATCGCCTTCGCCCATTTCGATCGCACCATTCATAACCAACGAATTTTCGTCGCGCTTAATGTCAGAAATCACGAGTTCGCCCGGCTGTACTGCGGACGTTACGACGGCGATGGTCTTACCGTCTTCTTCCTTGAATTCAGCGGTCATGTCGATGGGCGTCCCTTGGAAGTCCATCTTCAGGTCCCATGTGCCCATCAAGTCTTCGGCATCGCTGGCCGCCAACGTCGATGGTTCGTCTTGCGCCCACGCCGCACTGCTGGCAATTAGCAAGAACGCGAGCGAGCTGACTACTAACGCTCCCGGTTTGCTTACCCGTAATCCATTCATGAAGACATCCTCCTTAGCCAAAGTCCGCACCGATTTCCAGTGCCAATAGTTCAGTTCGAAATTGAATCACTTTAATCGGCCTCTGCAGGGCGCGCGCGCACCCAAGCACACTAGCCCTTCGCAACCCAGCCGAACCGAGCAAGTCTATCACCTCTAAGCCGATTAGGGAAGTATAAAGGATGTGTTTACACGCACTTAAACACGGGGCCGCAGTAGTATTTTGAAGTGTCGCGGCGCGGGTTCAAAGTTACAAGTCGGCTGAACATAAAAAGGCCCCGCCCAGATAAGACTGGACGGGGCCGGAGTACTCGCTGTGTAACAGTGCTTCTAGAAGTTGGCTTAGTCGCCCGCTTCGTCCGCTGAACCGTCTTCGACGGTCGCATAGGTCATCCACATCAGGTCCATTTCGTCCGTGGTCGGACCGCCGAATTTAACGGCACGGTTCGGATCGATGTACGTAAAGGCTGCGCGATCTTCCGAGTTATCGAATCTCATCTCGACTTCAATACTGGAGCCCGCTGGGAGGAGCTTGGGTTCCTTGTAGAAGTAGTCGATCTGCCAGTTGAAGTCATACTGCGGGACGTCCAACAACAGTTCCGTCGAGCCATCGGGGTAGTGCGCGACATATTTGGCCGCTGCACCACGCAAATGCATGTGCGGCATCAGGCTTGTGATGAGAATGGGCTTCTCGAATGTTTCCCGGGCACCCACACGCCAGGATTTCTGATGCGGCGGGATTTCGAAGTTGCCGTATGCGATGGGTTCGATTGTAATCGGGTGTTGCACTTCCTCGTCGTGGAAGACAAGGCCCATCTGAGAGCTGTCCCATTCGCCTGTGCCGGGACCTGCTTCTTTGTGGTAGTGCATTTGCAATGTAATCTTCGAACCGGCTTTCAACAGGATGCCGAATCCAGTCGGCAACATGTTCGGGTCGGTACCCGGGGCCATGCCGCCAAGTTGTGTGCGACCGAAACGGTCGCCGTCGCCACTACTCTCTGCGTTCGGCGCACTGGAGTAACCAATAATGTGATGAACGACCTCACTCGATGGCTTGTATTGAATGCCTTTGATGTACCGGTCTTCCGGCAACATTTCTTCGGTCAGAATGATTTCGATGTTCTCGTACAAGTCGCGTACTTCGTCTTCGACCCAGAACGGCTCCGGGAAATCGACAACAAGGTCAGGCTCGCCGATGGTCCAGCCTTCAGCGTCCGGCCACTCGACAAGCGCTGGCGCATCGGCGGGATTACCACGCTTCGCACCAGTCTTGGCCCAGGTGGAGATGAGTGCAATTTCGTCTTCGGTTAAGACGCGCTCATTCTTAAATAGGCCATGCGAAGCTTCAGTGGCTTTCCACGGCGGCATTTCGCGGGATTCTGTGACTTTCACGATGGCCTTGGCCCACGGGCGTGTCTCTTGATAATTCATGAACGACATGGGCGCAACCATCCCAGACATGTTCGCACCTGAAGCGCGATGGCAGGTCTGGCAGTTTTCCTGCAGGATGGGCAGAATGTCCTTGGTGAACGTGACAGGTTCGCCCGCAGCGAAAGCGGCACTTGTCCCCATCACGCAAATGGCGACGCCGTAGATTAAAGACTTACGTATCATTTCTTCGGTCTCCCAGCGATTACGCTAACCTTAACTACCCCACATTATTATCCGGTGCCCCAGCGAAATTAAACTGGATACAGCCAGACCTTATTCACCTAAACAGATTAGTGCTCAAAGTTATGCCCGAATTTTGAAAAAAATTCGGGCATACTAAAATAACTGTAAGGTATTGCAAATAATTGACTTAGTATTCGCTCACCACAGAGATTCGAATCATATTTACGCCTTCGGCCTTAAACTTCAAGCCCTGGAGAGCGACTTTCTTGCCCATATAGTCGCGAAGTGCGTCATTTGCGCTTTCAAGATGCGAGGCCGGGGCTGGATCGCGAAAACAGGTCAGCCACACTTCATTTGTCTCGTCTTCGATAATGGCGATGGGCATGCCGTGATCAACTTGCAATTGACCCGATGCGGCGTGTTCCTCTCCCTTACGACCGTACATTGTGAAGTCCGCAACGCTGATTACATCGCCGACAAGGACGCCCTTTTCGCCTTTGGGGGCTGCCCCAGGTTTGTCCTGCGCAGATACATACGCCGTAGCACCGATGGTGGCGCAGAGGACCGCCGCAACTAGAATGACCGTGAACTTCTTCATGATTCCGCCCTTTCTTTCGCTTGCCTTATTTCAGACGGCGCTGCCAAAAGCGCCCAATGCACCACTATTTAGTAACTGTGTCGCCCGAACCACTAGCCGTTACAGGGGTTCCGCAGCCAGCCAGACGTTCTTGCGATATCCCTATCTTCGCGAATTTCCGGGAATAGATCAACTAGCCTATTCCAGTTCGGTTAGACGGTCAGGTGGCGATTAGGGTTGTTGGGGTTTCCAGCACGCTATATCCTGGTATTCTCCTGTTAACCACAGGCGATACGAACGAAGTTCAGGGCTTCAAACACAGGCAAATTGATGGAGGACCAGCCAAATGCAACTTTCACCGTATCTCACGTTCGGCGGCACTTGCGAGGAAGCCATGAACTTCTACAAAGACTGTCTCGGAGGTGATTTCGAGAGCTTCAACTATTACAAAGATGGTCCGAAGGAGATGGGTGCGCCTCCGACCCTCGACAATAAGATCATGCACATGTCGCTGCGGTTCGGCGAATACACGATTATGGCATCGGATAGCATGGGTGACGCCCCGGCTGCGGGAAACATCACCTTGAATATCGCGACGGACGATGTGGATGAATTGAACACGCTATTCCACAAACTATCCGAGGGGGGGCAAATCACAATGCCACTTGGCGATATGTTCTGGGGCGCCCGGTTCGGCATGTTCACGGATAGGTTTGGTGTTAATTTGATGCTGAATTGAGCAACTGCGGCGGCGGGATCGTAGCGTCGTTGATTGAAACGCGAAGGCGCAGAGAGCCCCACGCGATACCACCGGGTTTACACTCGTTGCAGATGTGTGTCTTGAAATGCCGTCTCGTACTTGATGCCGAATCCGGATAGCCGGTCGAAACCGATGTGCGCCGTCCAAATGAACGCCAACCATAAGAGGTGATCTCCGCCGAACGTCCAAATGGCCGCAAGTAATAGCGCTGGCCCAGCGTAGGTATGTACGAGGTTGTAGACCGCCGCGCCTACGCGCTTATCAATGAAGTATCCGGCCATGAACAGGTCGGGGCTCAGGAACAAGATAGCAAACCACCACCAATTTCCATCCACTCGGGCATAGGCGATTGCGGACAGCAGAAATACCGCCATACCTTCTAGGCGCAGCAATATGGTTGGCCTCAACATTCGTATTTCCTTTGGGTTCGATTCTACGGGGGCACCGATTGTGGGTGCTTGATGAGCAGTATAGGGAACGTTATCATCTGTTTCTGGAATGCCTTACTCCTCCGCGTTGTTGACGAGACATACCGAAACCAGAAGGTCCAACTAATGATATTAAAGAAACAGTTCTTTGGTCACGCCATTGGCGCCTGTATTTTGTGCTCGACGCTGTTCATGGGAAGTGCGGCAACCGCCGCCGATAGTCGCGTCACGTT
>JAJDAB010000454.1 GCA_029262095.1 Candidatus Hydrogenedentota bacterium | reverse complement strand
AGCGCCTCGTCGATAAAGGGCCGTGCCTCATCGAGCGTGACCTGTTCCAGCCGCATATCCCCGGGTTTTGAACCTTCCAAGCAAAACGCGCACCGAAGATTGCATGCGGTGCCGGTATGAAACCAAAGCTCCGTCAACAATTCGGGCTGGATATAGCCCTTTGAGGTATCTGCGGCGGTGCTAGGGTCCAACGCGGGAACGTTCGATTTACTTCGCAACATAGTGAGTATAGTCGCAGAAATACCTCTTAGATGTCAGCCGTCTTATAACGAATGCAAAGGATTTTCTCTATGAAATCATGTACGAATGCGTTGATTGGCGCGTTCTTCCTTTCCATATTCGCAGTAATGGGTGGCAGTCAGGCGCAAGCCCTACCTGAATACTCCATCGAGACGATCGCCGGAAACGGTGAGCCAGGCTTCTCTGGTGATGGCGGTCCCGCGACGGAATCCGCTATCAACAGACCGACAAGCCTCGCAATTTGCGACGACGGATCGCTCTACATCGCCGACTCGCAGAACCGGCGAGTACGCAAGGTTTCGCCGAACGGAATCATCTCGACCTTTGTGGGCACTGGAGAAGCGAGACGACAAGACAACCCGCGCAAAGCCGCGAAGACAAACCTGAGTTCATTGTACGGGTTGAACGTAAACGCTGACGGTATCCTCTACATCGCAAATCGCGGACATGCCGTTGTCTTCCGAGTCGGGAAACGGGGAAAGGTTTCTACGGTTGCGGGCAGCGGCAAACGTGGCGTCGGCGTTGACGGTATCCCTGCCACGGATTCGGCGTTGCAGCACGTGAATGATCTCGCGTTCGATCTCCAAGGCCGTCTGCTAATCGCTGATTCGGGAAATCACAGGGTCCGGCGCGTGAACGTGAACGGTACCATCGAAACGATTGCTGGATCCGGCGAGTCCGGTTGGTCGGGTGACGGTGGACCGGCCATCGAAGCAAAATTGGCCAACCCATCGTCACTGGCCGTGGGTCGCGACGGATCGATGTACATCGCGGACTTTAGCAACCACGCCATTCGTAAAGTAGACCCGAATGGCGTCATCACAACGCTCATCGGGCAAGGGAAACTCGGGTTTAGTCCCGACGGCACCCTGGCTCTCGAAGCGTTCTTGAACGAGGCGACCGGCGTTGCAGTAGACCAAGACGACGTCGTGTACTTCTCCGACTCCATCAACCACCGAATTCGAGCCATCGCTCCGGATGGAACCGTGCAAACCGTCTGTGGGACTGGCGATCGGGCATTCAGCGGCGACGGCGGTCCAGCGACGGAAGCGGCAATCGCGGTGCCGGACATGATTCGATTCGACAATAACGGAAATCTATACATCACCGATTATCGGAACGACCGCGTAAGAAAACTTGTGCGCCTGCCAGCGCCATAGGCGGTCGAACTATGTGACCTCATTAACCGGTGTTCGTGAATTACTCGACGTACAACTACGTTGAGGTGCACTGTGTCCGATTCAATAGTGGATGGCGAGCCCGCTTCGCCCGTAGGTAGCGTATCGAATAGCCAAGACTCGACAAGCGAGTTTATTCTAGTCCGTCGTCGTTCCGTGATTGTTAAAGCCTTTGCAATGGCATTACTGCTCGCGGTGATCGCGGTGTCTTGGGGATATGCTTGGCGTACCTATCGTCAAGCACCGACACTGGGCGGCCCGCCCCAGGCGCCGGGGGGTATTGTTCGCGGGTTTAACGGTTTCGATGTTTCGGACGCTTCCGTTCCTCAGGACAAGATTCTACGTGGTGGTCCTCCGCGCGATGGGATTCCGGCGATTCTAGACCCGAAGTTCTTGTCCGTGGCTGAAGTAACCTACTTGAAAGACACGGATGAAGTGCTTGGGTTCATCCAAGACGGTGACGCCCGTGCGTATCCGTTGCGGATACTTGTGCACCACGAAATTGCGAATGACACGGTTGGCGATGTCCCAATTGCGGTGACCTATTGTCCCTTGTGCGGCACGTGCATGGTATTCGATCGCCGCATGGACGGTGAAACGTTTACGTTTGGCGTATCCGGGCTGCTCTATCAGAGCGACGTGCTGATGTACGATCACCAATCCGAAAGCCTTTGGTCTCAACTCAAGATGGAATCGGTCGCGGGCGATCATGTCGGCACCGCTATGCGCTGGCTCGATTCCAAACAAATGACCTGGGCAGCGTGGAAAGCGGCGTATCCGGATAGCCGCGTCTTGTCACCCGACACCGGATTTGCGCGCAACTACGGTCGCGACGCGTACAGCAGCTACAAACGCTCAAATCGATTGATGTTCCCAGTGCCGGAAACGCGTACGGAGCTAAAACGAAAAGCGTGGGTGGGTGGCGTCATCGTCAAAGGAATTTCAAAGGCCTATCCCATCGAAGCGTTAGCCGAATCGCCCACACCGTTCAGCGACACAATCGGGGGCGAGGAAATTGAAGTGGTCTACGACGCCGAAGCGAAAACCGTGACGATTACGGCCAGCGACGGTGTCGCGATTCCAACGGTCCAAGTCTACTGGTTCGCCTGGCAAGCGTTTTACCCAGACACGTTACTACACACGCCGTAGCTTACGTTCGTTGATCCAGCCCATATTTTTCGATGCGTCGGCGCAGTGTTTGGTAACTCATACCCAGTTCTCCGGCCGTCTTGCGCCGGTTCCATTGATTCCGTTCCAACGCCGCGAGAATCCTCTCCGGATCGGTCTGTGAATCCGATGCCGGTTGAGTGACTTCCGGTGCTCGAGTCGGAGATAACTTAGGTTCTGTTGGTAAGGCGGGGTCTGGCGCGGGCTGCATTTTCTTCTGCGCTGTTCGTTGCGTGACCAAGACCTTCTTGCCGAGCGCCAACCATCGCTTAATGGTGCTTTCCAATTCGCGGACATTGCCCGGCCATTCATGTTCCGTTAATTCCTGCAAGTCGCTGCCCGATATTTCGAACGAACTATCATTCGAAAAGCGCCCATGTTTTTCGATGAAATGACGAACCAATAACGGAATGTCTTCACGACGCGACGACAGCGGCGGTACCCAAATACAAACCTCATTCAGCCGGAAGTACAAGTCGTCGCGAAACGAACCATCCTTCGTTCTTTCTTCCAAATTGGCGTTGGTCGCCGCAACGATTTGCACATCGACCTTGATCGACTTGCGGCCGCCCAGTTTGGTGAACTCCTTGTGCTCGATTACCTGCAAGAGCTTGGCCTGCAAATTGGCGTGCATATCGCCGATTTCGTCCAAAAAGATGATTCCGCGATGAGCCAATTCGAACCGGCCCGGCTTCGAAGCGACCGCGCCCGTAAACGCGCCTCGTTCGTATCCAAATAGCTCGCTCTCTAATAGCTGCTCTGGAAGTGCCGTGCAATTCACCTTGACGAATGGTTTGTCCGATCGTGGTGAAAGCCGGTGCAGTTCGCGTGCAATCAGGTCTTTACCTGTACCACTCTCACCGCGAATAAGGCAATTCAGATCCGATCCCGATACCTGCTTGATGACTTCGTGCAATTCGTTAATTGCAGGGCTAATTCCAATAAGAAATGTAGAATCTTCCTCATTCCGACGTCCCGATCCAGCAGTGCGTACCGCACGTCGCTCGCGTTCAGTCGCCAGGGCTCGTGACAACGCAGCACGTACGTCTTGCAGGCTAAACGGTTTGGGCAAAAAGTCTGTTGCCCCCTGGCGCATGCAGTCGATTACGTGTTGAGGCGCCGAATCCACGGAGATACAAATCACTTTCGGCGCTGAGTTGCTCTCAAGGAACATGCCGAGCGCCTCTTGCGTCAATCCAGCTTCGGGCAAGATTTCCAACAGCACCGCATCGACCGAATCCTCATTCGCATACTTGAGCGCCTCGGCCATACTTGCCGCGGTCAAGACTTCGTAACCGCTCCGTTGTAGGCCTTTTTCGATCGCCCAGCGTACACCTCGATCCGTGGCCAACACGACGCTCCGCTTTGGCAGTCGTGAGTCGCCGCCAACCGCACCCCCGCGCAAGAAGTCATCCCCTGAAGTGGCCATACCCGCCTATACCGCCCCTGATTCCACGAGGTTTGACGCGTTCCTCGGCAATACCACCCGAATCAGAGTACCCCCTGTTTCCACCCGATCCAGGCTCAAGTTGCCTCCGCAACTATGGACGGTGCGTTGTGCCAATTGCATTCCGGGATGCGAACCTTTCAAGTCAATGTCATCCGTGACCATAGAATCGCTCGGCAATCCCATCAAATGACCAAATGTCCCGGAATGCGCGAGTTCGAATGCGACGTGGTCCCTGGTTGAGTCACTCAATCGAACACGCAAATGTCCGCCAGGTTCAATGGATCGTACTGCACCCAAAATCAAATCGAGAAAGGTTCGTGCCAACGCTGTGCCGTTGATCAACACGCATTCACAATCTTCCGCGTATTCTTTTTCGACCCGTACGTCCCGGTTCTGAATTGCAACGGATAACATGTCCAGCGCTTGGTCTACGTACTGAGCAAGCGAAACCGTTTCCATCGAGTCTTCCCGTAATAACGAAAGTTTTCGATATTCCTGCGTCTGTTGTCGTAACCGTTGCACATTTTCATGAACTATGCCCATGCCTTCTTCGGCTTCCGGACCCACCACCAATTCCCCCAAGAAATCCGTCGCCATTTGGATGGCGGTTAGCGGTTGAAGAAAATTGCGCGACAGTTCGACCGCGATGTTGCCAAGGCTGGCCAGATGTCCCACATGCAACTGTAATTGAGTCCGTTCCCATTCAAATACAAGGAAGTGGGCACACATGTCCAAGAACTCTTGGTCGTGCGACGTACTATTGAAACTCTGTTCGAAATAGAACCCCACCGTACACGCTGAACCATTCCAACCGCGTAACGGATGCACGTGTGAAGGATGCGCGCTGGCATCCAGCCCGGCGTGGCGGCTTAGCCACGAATCAATAACGACTTCAGGCTGCGCTTCGAGCAGAATGGGGTCGAGATCCAACGAGTCCCCGCCGGCTTCCGATCGGGAAAACTCCCGTTCGGCATCGCCAGAGGGCTTTACCACGGCCATAAGGGTTTGGCGAAGTGAATCGCACAATACCAATCCACGAATAGGTAGGTGGCCCGCAAGGGTGTCGAAGACCCGTAAGAGTAATAACTCGTCGGTGTAGTAATTGCTTGACACTCG
>JAJDAB010000453.1 GCA_029262095.1 Candidatus Hydrogenedentota bacterium | reverse complement strand
GCGGCTGCGGGGCCGGGTCTTTGTTTCATTGTGTATCCGGAAATCATTGCGTCGTTGCCCGCAGGCAGTGGCCTATTCGGTTTCCTTTTCTTCCTAACGTTGGTGTTGGCGGGCGTGACGTCGGCGATATCGATTGTCGAGGCGTTTGCGTCGGCCGTGATTGATAAGTTCGCATGGAAACGATCGTCCGTTGTATCGGCGACATGTATCGCGGGGTTCCTCGGCAGTAGCCTGTTCACGACGAGCGCCGGTTTGCATTGGCTCGACATTGTCGATCATTTCTTGAACAACTACGGACTCATCACGGTCGGATTGCTCGAGTGTTTGTTGATTGTTTGGTACTATAAGATCGACAAACTCCATTTCCATTTGAGTGATGCCTCGGAGGGCGGCTATTCGCGCGCGTGGGACATGACGTGGGAGTGGTGCGTGAAGTTTGTCGCACCGACGGTGTTGATCGGCATCCTGATTTGGAGCGTGGCCGAGGATTTTCGGACTCCCTATGGAGGCTATTCGACGCAGGCGTTGTTGGTGCTCGGACTGGGCTGGGTGTTGGGGACGTTCTTAGTGAGCGGAATCTTTAGTACGTTTTCGAAAGAGCGTGATCCGGGCATCGAGTAGAAACCGATCCGCCAAGATGGCGATTAGCCGCCTTACCCTCTCCCTGTAAATACCGGTTTTTGGGATCGGCAGTTTCTTCTTCGGGGAGGGTGTGTCAATACCATGGAAGGAGCTTTCTATCATGTCCGAACGGATAGCTTTTGTGCCGACGCTTTTTGATATTTCCGGCGACGTGAATAGCTCTGGAGCGCGCAGTCAGACCCGTTCGATTTTCGCCGGTCATGTGGCGTTTTCCAAGTACGCCGGGACATACGTCGGTAAGTTTCCCGTCAACGCGGTCGGCATGATTCTTCACAACGCTAAACAAGGCGACACCCCCATCCGGGCTGACTTGTCCGCGACATTGTTAGGTCTGTCGTTAGAGATGCTCGCCCAAGAATTCAAGTGTCAACGACTTGAGTCCTAGTCCGCGCAACGTGTAATTCCAGGCACCGTGTCCGAACTCTTCGGCCTCGTAAAATTCGTGCGGTATGCCCCAAAACTCAAGCGCGACGTGTAGCCGTTCGGAGGCACCAAACGTCGCCAACGGCGTATCATCATCGGTTCCATGGACGATCATAATCGGTGGGGCATTCCGCCCTACATTCAACAACACATGATCGGCCGATCCCCAGAAGTGAACGTACGCCTGCAAGCGTGCGGATTCAGTCGGATTATTCGACGCCGGAATCGGAAAGTCTAATCCATCGATTGAGAACGCGGCCGAATCGGTAACCGCTGCAGTCACACCGGCGATCGCGCCCGCCGATTCGCCCAAGAATCCTATCCGATTGGGATCAACACCATACAAACCGGCATTCGCGCGCACATAACGGATCGCTGCTTTTGCGTCTACGAGGGCGGCGTGAACCGCGCTCGACAATTCCGTCGACTCCCATGAAGCAGGCGCCGGTGGATCGTCTTGGATCAATCGGTAGTTTATCGCGAACGTGGCATAACCCCGAGCGGCCAAGAACTCGCCGTACTCCACGATTCGTTCGTCATTCTTACTGCCCTCAGAGAAACCACCGCCATGCATCAGAATGACCCCGGGCACTAACGCCGAAGCACCATCAGGGATGTATACGTCCAGATGCAGGTCGCGCAAGACGTAGCCATCGGCTTTCATTGGTCCCGCGACGTAGCCCTGCGCATACGAGACATCGCGCGTAACGGAGAAAGTGCCCTCGCGCGGTAATTCGACGGGGCACCCGGACCCTGCGAAGAGAACGATTAGCGCGAGAGGCATCGCATTTCTGATCACGTTGTACTTCATTTGATAATTCCTCACGGTGGCCATAAGATGAATGATACGTCATATTATATCATGTTTTCGAAATAGATGAGGAAACCCAACAAACAAAGAAAAAACCGGGCTGCGCATCGCTATTGCGCAGCCCGGTCGATGATAGTTCAAATGCTATTGTGCGCTTAGTCGCCTGCTTCTTCCGTTTCGGCCTTCTTGTCCTGACAGCATTCCGAAACTTCAGTCTTTTCAACGACTTTGGCCACTTTCGCGGCGGCGGCTTCGTCAGCGCAGCATGCTGGCGCATCCGCGGTAACCTTCGCAATCTTGGCATCAACGACTTCCGTCTTTGCCGCTACGTCAGCCTTGGAAGCTGAACAGGTTGAGGCCTCGGACGTCGTGACTTTGGCAACCTTCGCGTCAGCGGAACAAGTGGCAATATCGGCCTTAGCGGCAACAGCAGCGGTCTTTCCCGCGCTACATGTGGACGGATCCGAAGCGACTACCGCGTTTACTTTTGAGTCCAGAGACGCCGTCGTGGCAGCGGTCAAACTACAGGTCTGTCCCTTTTCCTTGGCTAACGCCGCTGCAACCTTGGCGCCAGCTTCCGAATCACCTAATAGGGCCGCGATAAACTTGTCCGCAGCGCCACTCGCGGCACACGAGGAAGTCGCTTTGGCTTTGGCCGTCAACGAGCATTCGCTGGCCTGCTCACTACCAGACGCCTTCGCGGAATCAACGGCATCCGCACCAGCAAATAGCGGAACCGCTGCCAATCCGACTACCAACGCCATCGCAACCATGGCCACCGACCGAAACGAGCGCCGTGTAAATGCTTTCATCGTGCGTTTCTCCTCGCGTTAATTGGAAACAAACTCAGTAAATAGACCGCACCTTACTATACAAAAACAAGGGAACGGCCTTCAATAATCCCTAACGATCCTTACCTGTATATTCGTTGAGACGCGGTTTTCTATGTCTGAGTTGAACAATAAAATGCGAAAGAATGTAAAGCGTTTGATATCAGCCACATACAAATTAAGAGGTAGTATCCGGCGATTGTTCCGACCCCATTCTAATTTGCGCCTTCTATAATCGGCAGCGTGATTGCGGTTGGTCTTTCTGCGTCATGGTAGATCGTGTTGTGGGCGATGCGTGGCGGCTGTATTAGCGCACCCGGAGGATCGCCGGTGTTTGGGTTCACTTCGAAGCGAGGATAATTGGATGAACTGATGTGTACGGCGATCCGGTGCCCTTTTTCGAATGTAATTGCCGTACTCCAAAGATCGATCTCCACTCTTTCGGGACGTCGGGGGGACATCATCTTGACGTCTTCATGGGTACGGCCCTTGCGATATCGCATGCGCAGTGGACAGTCCAACACGATGGCTTCGTAACCATCGGGGTAGACATCGACCAACTTAATCATGAAGTCTGTATCGAAGCCGTCCGTGGACGCGAACAATTCCATATCGACTTTACCTGCGATGGCAATGTCTTCGCGTAGCACAGGGGTTTCAAACCTAAGGTAGTCATTGCGATCGGCAATTGGGCGCTGATCCATTGGCCCCTTTTCGAGCCGCAAGTTCTGGCCGCCGTACGTGGGCACGGGATCGGCAGGGTCGGCGATGAATGGAGTGAACGCTTCTTCCGACTCCGGTGCGGACTGAGCAAGTTCAAGCCCTTCGTGTAAGTAGAATTTGGTCGGAATCGATTCCGGTGGCCACGTTGCAGCTTCAATCCATTGATTCTTCTTCGATGCATCATCCCGTTTTGCATGGGCCATCATGTAGTACTTGACCGGTGGTTCGTCCATGATCCCGT
>JAJDAB010000452.1 GCA_029262095.1 Candidatus Hydrogenedentota bacterium | reverse complement strand
CTCCTCATGCAATACCTCGGTCGCTATTCTCCCGAGCAAGCACGCCGACACGAAATGCCGCCAGGGATCACCGGCTGGGCCCAAATAAATGGCCGTAACGCGATATCCTGGGAAAGCAAGTTTGAACATGACGTCTACTACGTAACACACTGGAGCCTCGCGCTAGATGTTAAGATTCTCTTCTTGACGCTCGTCACCGTCCTGAAGAAAGACGGCGTTTCAGCAGATGGGCACGACACCATGCCCGAGTTCATGGGCACCCCTCAAGAGAAAGCCGAGTAATATGGACCATCAAGACCAACTATACATACTGGGTGCAAGCGGACACGGCGCCGTTGTCGCAGAAATCGCGGCAGCATTCGGATATCAGAACATTGTTTTTTGTGACGATGACCCCACCAAGAACGGCAAGACCGTATTGGGCTATCCGGTCATCGGCGATGGTGACGTCATTCCCGGCGGATCGCACGTTGCGATAGGCATCGGGAGCAATCCCATTCGACAACGTCTCCTTGGTACCGCGTCGGAAAAGAACTGGATCCTTCCCGTACTGATCCATCCGAGCGCCGTCATATCGGCTAGCGCAACCCTAGGGTTAGGTACCGTGGCAATGGCAAACGCGGTCGTGAACGCGAGAGCCAAGATTGGCGCTGGGTGCATTCTCAATACTAGCTGTTCGATAGATCACGACTGCGAGCTTGGCGATGCAGTCCATATCGCTCCAGGCGCACGACTTTCTGGGAACGTAACCGTCGGCAACCTATCGATGTTGGGAACGGGCAGCTCTGTCATCCAAGGCATCACAATTGGATCAAATTCAATTGTCGGCGTCGGCTCCGTGGTCGTTCGTGACATAGCTGATAACGTCGTTGCTCATGGAAACACCAACTTGGTAACGAAACCAAACGAATAGAAACGGAGTTCTTTGTTCAATGAGTGTCGATTACCCAAGGTGGCCCCATTTCGCCGAAGATGAAATTGCTGCAGTACAAGAAGTGCTTCGATCTGGCAAGGTCAACTATTGGACCGGCCAAGAAGTTCATCAGTTCGAGGCAGAGTTCGCGAGCGCAGTGGGCTGTAATCACGCGATTGCAGTGGCAAACGGCACGCTGGCGCTGGAGCTGGCCATAAAGGCACTCGAACTTCAACCCGGCGATGAAGTGATATTGACGCCACGCACGTTCGTCGCTTCGGCGAGCGCCGCGGTCGTGCATGGACTTCGACCGGTATTCGCCGATGTCGACCTCGACAGCGGCAACATCACGGAGGAGACCATTTCCAAAGTCATCACGCCTAGGACAAAAGCCATCATCGCCGTCCATATTTGCGGCTGGCCCTGTGATATGGATCCAATAATGGCCCTGGCGCGTGAACACAATCTCAAGGTCATCGAGGATTGCGCCCAAGCCCACGGCGCAACGTACAAGGGGCGACCCTGTGGTTCACTCGGCGATATCGCCGCGTGGTCATTTTGCCAGGACAAAATTATGACGACCGGTGGCGAGGGCGGCATGATCACCCTGAACGACGAAGCCGTATGGAAAAAAGGCTGGGCGTACAAAGACCACGGCAAGGGCTATGACGTGACCCATACAAAACCCACGCGCGTCGGATTTCGCTGGCTGCACGAAGACTTCGGCACCAACTGGCGCATGACCGAAATGCAAGCGGCCATTGGCCGAATCCAACTTCAAAAGCTGCCAGAGTGGACGAAGAAACGCCGCGCAAATGCGGCGGTATTGAACGACCGGTTTGCCCAGAATTCACTCGTACGCGTACCCACCTCAGGAACGGATTTCGGTCACGCCTACTACAAACTCCACGAATTCATTTGCCCGGAAATTCTGGCACAGGATTGGACGCGTGACCGCATTCTGGAAACCTGCTCGCAAGAGGGAATCCCCTGCATGTACGGTATTTGCGGCGAGATTTATCTGGAGAAAACATTCGAAAAACATGGCCTTCGCCCCTCGGAACGCCTCCCGAATGCGAAGCAACTGAGTGACACGTCGTTGATGTTTTTGGTCCACCCGACCCTCGATCTGAATCATATGAACGATTTGGCGGACCGGGTGGAGGCGGTCCTGGATCAGGCCAAACCGTAGGCGCACGCCGAAGGGCTTGTTGATAAAAAGGCCTTCGATCTCTACCCTACCGGGCCACATTTTCGTGCGCATGTGCGCGACGCAACCAAACCGTAGTCGTCATAGGAATCGCAACACAATGAAAATCGTTCACGTCGTAGGCGCCCGGCCCAACTTCATGAAAATCGCACCAATTATGGCGGCCTGCGCCAAGTACGATGATATTGAATCGGTATTGGTTCACACAGGTCAACACTACGACGAGAAGATGAGCGATCTTTTCTTCCGCGAACTCGGAATACCAAAGCCGGACATCAATCTGGGAATCGGCGGAGGCACACACGCAGAGCAGACCGCCGCCATCATGACGGCTTTCGAACCTGTCGTGATCGAACAAGCGCCAGATGCCGTTCTCGTCGTGGGCGACGTAAACAGCACAATCGCCACTGGTCTCGTAGCAGTCAAACTCGGAATACAACTCATCCACGTCGAGGCGGGGCTGCGAAGTGGCGATCGTTCAATGCCCGAAGAGATCAATCGCATTTTGACCGACGCAATCAGCGACCAACTGTTCTGCACGGAGCAGAGCGGAGTCGATCATCTCTTACGAGAGGGCGTAGACGACGGGAAAATTCATCTCGTTGGCAACGTCATGATCGACACCCTACTGAAGAATAAGGAACAAGCGGATCGTTCGGCAATCTTAGAGGATCTCAAACTTAGACAGGGCGAGTACGCCGTCTTAACCCTGCATCGCCCCTCGAATGTTGACGACTCAGACACTCTCGACCGTCTGATCGGCGTTCTGGAATTGGTACAAAACGACATCCCTGTAATCTTCCCGATCCACCCACGAACACGAAAGAATCTCGCCGCGTTCGGCCTCTCCGATCGAATCGAACAGGCGACGAATCTTCATCTAATTGATCCGATCGGTTACCTGGATTTCATGAAACTCATGGCCAACGCGAAACTCGTGCTTACCGATTCCGGGGGTATCCAGGAGGAAACCACGATTCTCAAGGTCCCATGCCTAACGCTTCGCGAAAATACCGAACGCCCGATCACAATCGAATTTGGTACGTGCGAGATCGTCGGTACGGATTCAGACCAAATCCTTAGCGCATACAACCGAATCATGACCGAACAATCAAACCAACCTCGGACGCCGCCGCTATGGGACGGTAAGGCAGCGGAAAGAATCGTGGACATCCTGCGCGACAGGCACAGCGCACAGTAGAAAAGTACCGCCTCTCCGACAAACCCTGAATAAGCCAACGCGTTACGTTTGGCTACGCCAAGTATTTGGCCCTACATCACGACTCCTGGTCGTTCGGACGTTCCGAGTCCTGAGCGCTACCAGACGCCCCGATCATGAACGCGCCAAGCCCCCCCGCATCTGAATCGAGCATTGGCACCATCTCACTTAGTCTCTTGAGCAGCAAAACTCCGCCCGTCAAGAACATTCCAAGTGCTGCGGCGACTACGAGTAACTTCCCGGCGCCCCATCCGCGCGGTTGGTTCACGGGTACCGCGTCCCCGGCGATTACGATATCGCTCGCTTGCGTTAATTCCGCCATGCGACCCTTTTCGTATTCCAGCCGGACCATCCCATAACTTGCAACCAAACTGTCTAGTTCTCGAGTGAGTCGATCACACTCCACTGTTTGATCGGAAAATTCCTGCGTGAGCGTAGCCATTTCTTCTTCTAGCTCGCCCAATTTGGCAATGATCGTTTCTCGCGTCGCCTTTAGGCCTGATAATTCTTCCCTAGATTCCACTTCTGCTTCGCGGATGGTCACATAGTTCGCGTTTGGCTTCTCCGTACGAAGGCCTTGGTCCGGCGCGATCGTCGATTCGCCACCTTCTTGACCTCGCGTGATCCAATACACATCATCAGACGGCGCGCGGAAAAGAACAATTTTCGCAGATTCTTTCGCCAATTCCTCTTCAAGCGTTTTCAGTTTCATCTCGCCAGACGCCAGATCCACTTCAGTCTTTTTCAAATCGCTCTCGAATTCCGTGAACTGAAGTTGCTTGGCTTTCAGACGCGCCTCGATCAATTCTAAGTTCCATGCTTTTTGGTGTTCCGCAAGAGCCTGATCGGCCCTCTCCAACTCCTCTTTCGTATTACTGTGCAACGTCTCTAGAAGCGCAAATGTCTCGCCTATCCCAGCCCGAGCCATTTCATCCACCCGTTCTTTGAATACTTCCGCCCAGGCTTGCGCCGTCTTTGCCGCCAATGCAGGGTCGTTCGCAACGGCACTAAACATGAGGGCCTGTGTGTAAGTGCCCGACGGTGTTCTGGGGCCATCCATCTTGATCAGCTCGACGTTCAGCCTCCTCTGAAGAGACGCAATTCCCGTTTTGAGCGGAACTTTCCCGATCACCTCGTCAAGCAAAGGCGCTGAAAGCGCAATCGCTTTATACGCCTCAACCGGCAGTGTTCGCGGCATCAATTCCGCGATGTCAAAGGCCATCCCATCCTCGGACACTTCAGACGGCACGGCCTCAAGGCGATCTTTAAATGTCGGTGGCGAAACCAACAACGTTGCGGCGGACTCGTAAGTCTTATCCTTTATAAACGTGACAGGAATCGAAAGGACTGCGAACACGATACCCCCGAACAAGATTTTGGCCCAATGCACCCGAAGCCAAGCCAAAATAATCGGCAATGACAGCGTCTCGTCAATCTGTTGCGACAACGTCCTCACTCCTTGAACGGTACTCTTAAACTTACATAGTCGGAAACCGTAGCACATATTGAGCAAATGTAGAAAACACCCACGCTTCTCTTGAACGAAAGCCGAGAATGGCTGGCTCCGCCTACAATGACTCGACCTCCTCTTGAATGACGCTACGACTCTGGTCATCCAACGCGTATCTGGACAGTATCGTATTGTATTCAAGACGCGATCGGGCTGTTTGTCCGTTCTTGGCGAGCGCTCGGGCAAGCGCCAAGTGAACGGAAATATCTTTCGGTGCCAGCGCAATCGCCAGTTCGAATGCTGCTACCGCGTCTTCGGTACGGCCCAACGTGATGAGTGCCGCCCCGTTCTTCATCGCGCATTCGACATAGATTTCGCCCGACAAACCATTCAACGCACGCCCGAAATGAGTGGCTGCCGATTCGAAATCTAGACAAGCCTCGTACACCAGCCCTAGACCGAAGAGTGTTTCCCCCACGCGATCCTGCGGCACCGAACCGTCGCGAATTCGTGCCGATAGTTCGTCGGCCGCCCACGCGAAAGAGCGGGAAATCGCTTCGCCCTTTTCGCCCTGAGTTTGGGCGAGCTGTACCGCACTCAACAGATGCACAACACCATTCGTCGCCGCTTCATCGTCCCCGCCAAGCCCCAAGCCAACAGCCCGAAGAGCTGGCGGGAGATTCGAATCTTCTGTATTCTGGCCTACAACAACATTCGCCACACTCCTATCAAAGATCGCCTTCCGCCCCGTCGCTGTAGCGAATGCATGGAACGCGGTCCAACCATCTGCATTCGCCGGAAGTTCTTTCGCCAACGTTAGGAAAATAGCCTCAGCACCATTATCGTCCCGGTACCCGACGATAAGCACGTCAGCGAGAACCAAGTACAACGTTCCCAGTTCATCGGGAGCGTCTCCCGACCTGTACGAACGTTCAATATGCGATTCCAGGCTCGTCCTGATCGCATCGAATTCGCCCGATTCCTCACATATCTCGAAGAAAAGTCGCCAAGCCTCCTCGTCATCCGGCTTACTATCGACCGCGCTCACAAGCGTTTTCTGTGCAGCAGAAGTATCGGCTCTCGCTCGTTGAACGCCGGCGAGCAGCCGGTACAAATCATAGCTAGGCTTCCCGCCATATTCGATTGCCTTTGAAAGACTCTGTTCAGCGTCCAGCCACGCCCTATCCATTTCCAAAGGTTCGTTCTCTTGGGTGCCCGACAGCCAATTGGCTCGAAGTATGTGAGCTCTGCCGAGCACCGCATGGGCATCGGGGAAAGGCGGACAGAGCCGCGTGGTGGTTTCCGCAGTTGCGATCGCTGTTTCCAACGCGGTCTGCGCTTTGGTCCCCGTCGTAGTAAGCGCGATATTGAATATCACGTTCGCCATTCGCGTTTGAGCTTTTAGAAGGTTGTTATTCCGCTCAAGCGACCGCGCGATCGAGTGAGCGGCTTCGTCATAACGACCGTCTTGCATTTCCACGCCACCACGATTGTACCAATGAATCGCATCGTACGGCGCGAGTGATGTTGCACCACGGAAAAAGCGACCGGCATCGCCATGCGCGCCGCTACGCATTGCCACAACCCCCATTTGTTGGTACACCTGAGAGGTAAAGTCTCGAATGACAAGGATGGCGAATGCGATTGCACATACAACGGCCACCGTGCGTCGTGCGATCGAACTCCACGGGAATCCGGTTGCATCGGGCTCCGCCCTCAAATCACGATCATGCGTCAGCCCCACCGCCGCACCTGCAACGAGGAACAACAGCAAGCTGGATACGGGAACATGGAAATTAAAACCGAACAAGCCGTCAATCAGAAATGCGAGAAAGAAGCCAGCAAACACCAGACCAAGACGTTTTCTTTCGGGTTCCAGGGATACAAAATACATCGACAACCCGGTGTACGTACCAAGGATCAGAATAACTACGTACACAACGCCGGCGAGCAATCCCGCCTCGACTGCGATTTCGAGGGGCTCGTTGTGAACACGTGCACTCAACTTGAGTAGACGACCAAACCGGTCTTGTTCGAATGGTGTCCAGTACTCTGGGCTTTGCACCT
>JAJDAB010000451.1 GCA_029262095.1 Candidatus Hydrogenedentota bacterium | reverse complement strand
GAAATAGACTCATGGAAGCATTTACGACATTGACCGGCGTCGTTGCGCCGTTGGATCGGTTGAACGTGGATACGGATCAAATTATCCCGAAGCAGTTCCTGAAGCGAATTGAACGGACAGGGTATGAAGATTGTCTATTCTTCGATTGGCGGTTTAAGGAAGACGGGTCGGTGGACTCGGATTTTGAGATGAATGCTGCTCGGTATCGGGACGCTTCAATTTTGTTGGCGCGGGACAATTTTGGATGTGGCTCTTCACGCGAGCATGCTGTTTGGGCCTTAACTGATTTTGGCATTCACTGTGTTATTGCACCAAGTTTTGCTGATATTTTTTATAACAATTGTTTTCAAAATGGCATGTTGCCAATTGTATTGCCTGCGGACGTTATCGATACGTTGTTCAACGAAGTCCGCGCGACTGACGGGTGCCAACTGACCATCGATCTGCCCGCGCAGACCATCGCGAAACCGACCGGCGAGACGATCGCGTTCGAACTTGATGCGTTCTTGAAGGAGCGGCTGTTGAATGGCTGGGATCAGATCGGATTGACGTTGCGCAACGAGGACAAGATTTCGGCGTACGAAGCAGCACACTAAATCTTTTTCGCCACGAAGCACGCGTAGAGCACGAAGAACCGACTACGAATGTTTTGGAACTTTCGTTATTTTCGCGCGCATGGTCATCAAATTGTGTCCAAAACCTGCTCTACAAGGTGAGTTCGCATCTAACAGTTAGGCGCGAATTTGTTTACCAAAAATCAATAGACCAGCAGCTTGTTTCGCGCTATTGTCATTCCCATGCGTATTAATGGTGGTGGCCTATGCTGTGCAATTTCCGCTCGATTCAAAGGTCGATACGCGCTGCTTCTGATCGCGTTCTCCGTGTTGACCGGCTGCGTGACGATGTCGTCGGTAGCGATCGTTGCTGTGTTTTGGATTTTTATGATTCCGTTCTTGCCGCTCATGATCGTTGCGGCGCCGCTCTACGTCTTGAATGCCAGCGATACCGGCGTGATAGGTGCGAAGTTTTCGCCAGATGGTGCCTACATGCTCACGACGTATCGAGACAACGCGCATACGACTCTCTACAAGTCTACGATCGATGGCGACGATATCGAGGCGGTAACTTCGGGAGAATCGTTCGATTACGATCCGGTGTATTCGCCCGATGGTTCGATGATAGCGTTTTGCCGACGCAGCCGTAAACGCGTTAGTCATCTGCATCTGATGAATGCCGATGGCACCAATGTCCGGCAGATTACGCAAGGCCGACGTGAAGATTTCACTCCGCAGTTTTCGTCGGATGGATTGCGCATTGTCTTTTCAAGTTACATGTTGCGGAAGCAAGCCGATCTTTTTGTCGTGCATGTGGAAACGGGAAACGAGCTGCGGTTGACCGATGAGACGGGCACGCATGATGTGAATCCCGTCTTCCTGCCCGATGACAAAACGATTCTGTTCTCCCGTGCGCGATGGTATGGCCATTACTCTCCGATCGCGTCGTCAGACTGGCACGAATACGCACTCTATGCGATTCCTGTCGCTGGGGGCGATGTTCAACAACTCGCGGGTAAGGAACGGTATGGGTCGTCATCGATTCGATTGGGGGAAGCAGACGATCGCCGAATCGTGTTGTACGACGGTGAATACTTGGCGATGGACAAGAGGGCGTTTGATTCGTTGTCAGTGAAAGGCGCGCAGTATTTGCAATTGCGATCATTGCCGAGCACGCTGAAAAATCACAAGATCCTTGACCTCTCCCCGGACCTCACGACGGTCTTGGCGCTCAGCCGGGAGAAGGGCGAGGCATGGGATGACGTACTTATCGCGGTCGATCTCGCTGAGAACCGATCACGCGAGATTGTGAGGATGGATACTGCTTATTCAGTCCGGAGTGCACAGTTCACGCCGGATGGACATCATGTGGTCTATCGGGTAGCTATGAAATCGAGATATGGCAAGACACACGAAGCACTTTGGATCACGTCGTTGGACGGGGACGTGCGCCGTCTCGATACGGTTTTTCCCGGTGTCCCGGAATGGACATTGGATGAAGAAGAATCGGATGGGGATGGCGGCGAGAGATTGATTGCCGGTGAAACGACTGTGTGATACGCTAACCGAATATGTCCGCCAACGGCCTACTGTGTTAGCGGGCGAAATACCCTACGAATTCTGAACGCGAGGAAATATCGATGAGATCGATTGGAGTCGTTGTAGTCGCATTGTCGATCGCGATGCCTGTTCAAGCGGAAACGGTTGATCAGGTGTTGGCGAGCGTTGATGTTGAAGTGATTCTGTTGAGTGATGTGTTGATGGAGATTGGTCCGGAAATTAATACGATGCGGGAACGGGCGAGTAATGCCGAGGAATTTCGCACGATGATGGATGCTCGGATTCGCGAAACGCTGGAGCAGGCGATTGATAGCAAAATTTTGCTGCGGGAGGCGTTGCTCGCCGGTCTAACCGTCGATGAATCGAAAGTGGACCGGCGCATGGAGGAAATTAAGGACTCGTATCCGAGTGTGGAAGCGTATCTAAACGACTTGGAGAAAGCGGGCATAACGGTATCGGAGTGGCGCGAGCGGTCCCTGAAGCAGGAAATGGCGCGAGGTATGGCGTTTGTCAAAATGACTGAATTTGAAGAAGAAGTTGTGGTATCGGAATCGGAAGTGGCGCAGTATTATTACGATCACTCGGACGAATTTTCGCAGCAGGAACGTGCACGGTGCCGCCAGATCTTCATGCCCAAGACGGGGAACGAGCAAGAGGACGCGATCGCGAGGGCCCGTCTGGGTGAGCTGATCGCGGAGCTTGAGTCGGGCGCGGATTTCGCCGATCTGGCTATTCGATATTCGAAAGGGCCGGCGGCGGCCGATGGTGGCGCGATGGGTTGGGTTGTCCGTTCTGGTCCGGGTGTCGACGGGGATTTGATTCCGGCGCTTGAGTCGGCCGTTTTTGCGTTGAGGGCTAACGAGTTTACGGATGTGATTGAGACGGAAGGCGGATTTCATATTCTTCAAGTCGACGAGTACACAGAATCGGGCGAAGCGACCGTGGACGAAGTCCGAAAAGACATCGCTGAGGCACTTCGCCTTGAGGCTGCGGCGTTGCGGTTTGAGAAGTGGATGGCTGAACTGCGTAAGCGCAGTCGTGTCCAGGTTTTTTACTAGGCCGTAAGCTGTTTATTTAAAACAAGTTAAGAAGAATTTACAGTTCTTCCACGGGACCAAATTCTGTTATCTATGAATCTTGGTCCTTTTGTTTTTCTAACCTTGCTCCGGTATTCTAGTTAGACCTAGTCCGAAGTTGGAGTCACAGCACTTCATGACACGAATTACGGGGGTGCGCGGTCGCGAAATACTCGATTCGCGCGGGAACCCCACCATCGAAGTCGATGTTCATCTTGCTGCAGGCGTTCACGGTCGTGCGGCAGTCCCCAGCGGAGCCTCCACAGGCGAAAACGAAGCGGTCGAGTTGCGCGATGGCGTAGCGGATCGCTTTGGCGGGAAAGGTGTGCTCAATGCGGTCGCCAACGTCAATGACCTGATTGCGAACGCGTTGGAGGGCATGGATGCGCTTGACCAACGGGCGATTGATCGTACGCTTTGTGCACTCGACGGGACGACCAACAAGAGTAAGCTGGGCGCGAATGCCATTTTGGGCGTTTCTTTGGCTACGGCCAAAGCAGCGGCTGAAGTGCTTGAGCAGCCTCTGTATCGCTATGTCGGCGGGGTAAATGCACATGTGTTGCCCGTTCCGATGATGAATATTCTGAATGGCGGTGCTCACGCGGACAATAACGTGGATGTCCAAGAATTCATGGTGATGCCGGTTGGCGCGCCCACGTTTCCCGAGGCACTTCGCGCAGGTGTGGAAATTTTCCATGCGCTGAAGGATGTGTTGAAGGGCAAGGGATTGAACACTGCAGTCGGCGATGAAGGTGGTTTCGCCCCGAACCTTGGTTCGAATACGGAAGCGATCGAGGTGATTCTGCAGGCGATCAAGCAGGCTGGCTATAACGCGGGCGAAGATGTGTTTCTCGCGCTGGATTGTGCGGCGAGCGAATATTTCACTGATCAAAAGTATGCATTGGCCGCGGAAGATGCGACGTACGATGCCGATGAGATGGCCGATTTCCTCGCCGATTGGAGTAGCCGGTACCCCATCATCTCGATTGAAGACGGGATGGATGAGAACGATTGGGTGGGTTGGAAGACCTTAACCGATCGGTTGGGTGATAGCGTGCAGCTCGTGGGCGACGATTTGTTCGTGACGAATACGGAGTATTTAGCGCGTGGCATTCGCGAAGGGATTGGTAACTCAATCCTCGTAAAAGTAAATCAAATTGGCACGTTGACCGAGACGTTGGACGCGGTTTCCATGGCGCAGCGCGCGGGTTACACGGCGGTGATATCGCATCGTAGCGGTGAGACGGAAGACGCTTCGATTGCGGATTTGGTTGTGGCAACAAACGCGGGTCAGATTAAGACGGGTTCGGCGTCGCGTAGCGACCGGATGGCGAAATACAATCAACTGCTGCGAATCGCGGAGACCCTTGGCGATAATGCGGCTTATCCTGGAATGGACGCGTTCACGAGTGTGCGACGCGCCGAGGCAGGAGTTCGTTAGAATGATGAATCGTTTTCCTTGGCGCATTCCGTTTTTAGGCGCGGTGTCCTATGCGGTGGCGCTAGGCGTGCTGATTTCGGCGACATACTGGTATGTCGGTTATCGAGATTTACCCGGACTATACAACGTGTACTGGAACGGCGAACTTGAAACGGAAAACTTGCAGCGTGTGCTGCTAGAAGAAGAGGCGAAAGCCGAAACATTGGAAGCGCATGTCGCCGGGTTGGATAGCGATCCGGTGGAACTGGAAGCAGCCATGCGCCGAAACAAAAATGTTGTACGTAAAGGCGAACGAATCAGCCGATTCGAACTTGAACCCACAGGCCAGGATCGATCCGTCGCGTCCGGCAGGGATGACTCCCAAACTGACCCACGAGATTCTGCTCAATAATCAAGATGAAGCCCTTAAGCTCCTGGGGCGCAACGGCGAGTTGCGGCGCCGTATTCAAGAGGAGACTCCGGTCAGGATCGTTGATCGGGGAGCGCGGATTGTCGTCATTGGTGATCCGCCCCATTCCGGAATGGTTAATGATCTGCTTAATGAAATGCTTTCTGCGGTGAGAGGCGGACACACGCCGACGGTCGCCGATCTTCGGTACGCGTTGAATGAGGCCAAGGCCGAACGTGTCGATGATCTCGCGGGCGTGCTGGCGGATCCGTCGGGCGCGTTGCACGGCGACATATCGATCAAACCGAGAACGCGGGGGCAACGTCAGTATCTAGAGGCCATCGAATCGAACACGATCACGATTGCCATTGGCCCGGCGGGTACAGGCAAGACCTATTTAGCGATGGCGGCGGCGGTGTCGGCGTTGTTGCACAAGGATGTAAATCGATTGATTTTAACGCGGCCCGCAGTTGAAGCGGGTGAAAACTTGGGCTTTTTGCCCGGCGATCTGGAACAGAAGGTGCATCCCTATCTGCGACCGTTGTTCGATGCGCTGTATTCGATGCTGGATCCCGA
>JAJDAB010000450.1 GCA_029262095.1 Candidatus Hydrogenedentota bacterium | reverse complement strand
GCACGAGCAGCGACAACGATTTGATTTCCCGAAACTCGAATACGGCTGGTCAGTCGTCATTGACGGTCTCGTTCTACTACTACGACAACAATGTCGACAACGGCGACAACGTAATGCTCCAGTTCTGGAATGGAACCGCGTATATAGACATCTTCGAACTGGGTATCACGTCGCCGGATGACACCTGGCATTTCTATACTGTGACGCTGAACAACTCCGGCGGCGATGCACATTACTTCCGTTCGGATTTCAAGCTAAAGATCGAGGGTTCGTCTATCGACTTTGGCGAGAATTTCGCGGTGGACGACATGAAAGTAGAAGTCGACTAGAATTCCTTATCGATTGAGGGCCTGCCACCGCGGACCCTCAATCGTGTTAATTCCAGCGGGAAATCTTGCTAGGATAAGTACCGCGGTAATGCTCGAAGGCGCGACTCGGCGAGTGAAATGTCATTTATGACTCGGGCGCGGACCGCCAATTCGGCTGTGCGTTCGTAATACGAGATCGGGCGAGAGCGCTCTTCGTGATTTACAAGCATTGGGTTGGCTTGCGCTCCGGCCATCCAAGACAAGAACGCCAATCCCGATTTGTAGAATTGGGTCGGCTCCTGGAATATCCATCGGCCTAGCGTTTCGCATGGCATCATAAGTTCCTCGTATCGCTGAATGTCACCCGCATCTAGGCATCGTAGAGCGATGGACGCAGGTTCGGCAATCGCATCGAGTATCCCTAACAAAGCGTGACTGTAGTTGCCGATGCGAACGGCCCGGTGGCCAATCTTGACTTCGCGTTGAACAGCGCGATCATCGCCGAGAATGAGGGAACCGAAATTGAAGTCGTCACCGGTGAGGACGATTTGTTGCGTTTGCAAGAGTCGGGCGCGTATATCGCGTTCAGCCTTTGCATCGAGCAGCGAAATCTTGACGCCTCGAACTTTCTCCGCGTCAATGGCCATCACATCAAAGAAACTGTCGCCAGGAAAGTACCCCTTGAGCGTTGGCATGAAGGCTTCGCCAAGCCAGTGGATGAAAATCGGCCCTTTCACGGCGTTGATGATTTCACGATAGACATAATCGAATTGATCAGCATCCGCTTGGGCCAAGGTCAACCATGGCATCGGCAACAAAATAACAATGCCTCCACGCGATTCAATGAAATCCGCTTGTTCTACGACCGCGTCGACCAGCTCCGAGGTGGAACCGATCGATTCATGTTGGTCGTATCCCGCGCCCGCCACGAAACCATTCCGAAGATTGAGCTTGGCTGTTCGATCGATGAGATCGCAGGCGATGGCCCATCCGATCGAAAAGCGTTGCGCAGTGTCCATTGCTTCCGCGATACCGAAGCCGAATGAATTGAGTTTCGTGCGTATCGCGACCGTCGCTTTCCAGTCCACGTAGCTCGCAATCTCGTCCGCGATTCCTGGGGCTTCGTGCCGATGTGGCAACTCAGCGTACCTATCGTCCATAACGATATGTGCCGCGGCGTAACTCAGGCGTCCGAACGGTTCGTTCGAAATACAATGCGCATGACATTGTTGGTAGTGTGTCAAGGGGACAGTCTCACTTAGCGCGCAGGCGAGATTGGCGTCTCTCATGTTTGTTTTCCCTAGTCTAGGATTGCGAGCGTCGAAGCTTTTTCACTTGCCGGGCTTCGAGCATTTGCTTGTAGTAGGGGTCCAGCGGGAAGCACCCACTGATCATGTTGTTCCGTGGTGCTGTTGTGCAATCGCTGAAAGTGCGGCAAATGCGTTTGCGCTCCAATGGACGCCCTCTCAGAATATCCAACGGCATATCCGGATACGACAAGACCATCCGGCCAAGCCCCACGAAATCAACGTGCCCCTCAGTGACCTCATGCTCGGCAACGTAGGGCAGCCAATCCTGCAAGTAGCTATAACCTGAACCAACGAACAGCATCGTCGGAAACGCCCTTTTGCACGCCCGCACAACTCGAAGATGCCGCGCCACGCCCGCGAGTGGGTCTTCGGGCGGTACGTATCCGTCGCTTGGCGGGAAGGCCGCAGGGCGTTGAATATGCGGCGTGTAATACGGCGACCCGAGCGAGACGTTGACGAGCGAAATATTCCGTTCGTGGAGGAGCGAGAGGAACGCGAACGGCTCGGTAAGTTCGGCTTCTTGTGGATGATTTGGGTCTAGCCCGAATCCGTGCCTATAGGGAAGATGGTCTGCGACGCCGAATGGTTCGCCCACCCTCGATTCTGGATGGGGCGTGAACGGATACATATCGGAGATCGATATGCGTACACCGATAGCCAAACCTGGGCATTCTGTACGCAATTCGTCTACGATCGCGCGGAACAGTTTCGTCCTTCCTTCGAAATCGCCGCCATATGCACCGTTCCGAGTCCTTGCACTCAGGCACTCGTGAAGCAAATATCCGTGACAACATTTTACGTCCACAAAGTCGAACCCGGTTTCTTGTGCTAGTTTAGCGGCCTCAACGAAGTCCTCGCCGATTGCTTCCAATTCGCCATCGGTGAGCGTAGGTAAATCTGGATTCACGCCGAATCGTTGATCAAGCACAGGGTGAGCATATATCCGTTTCGGTTGCAACGAACCATATGGCCGGGCGAACCGGCCGGAATGCGTTAGTTGTAGTCCTATGACCAAATCGTGGTGTTGTAGTCCCTGTTCTTCATGTCCTGCCAAAATCTCATTTCGGAGATTTTCTAGCCCGCGAGCCGTATCCGCACCAGGATTTCGGAACAGTTGGTTCGGATTAGCGCGCCCGTCCTCGCGCACGGCGAACGCTTCACCGCCCCAAATTAATTTGGCGCCGCTGCGGCCAAAGTTTCGCCAGCGCCGCAGTGTGTGATCCGTGGGCGTGCCGTCCTGTGTGCCATCCCAACCCTCCATCGGATGTATCGCGAATCGGTTGCCGGCGCGTTTGCCCGCGATGGGAATGACGGTGGGGGATCCCATTGGACCCGCACTCCCTGAGAGCGATTCGACGCACCCGATTTGATCATCGATCGATTCGAGATGTTGACGAAACGCTTGCATGTCTTTTGTCGCACCTAGGGAGCGGAATCGCATGGAATATCTCTGGACAGGATTCTTGAGGAATATCGCTAAATGGTGGCAGAATCGAGACTATCGTTGAATGTCAGTTCTTGCTGAAGACCCGTCTCTTTCTGCGGATTTACGGGCGGGGTCGCTTTGTGTGTTTTATCTGGAGCTCGGCGAACTCGCTCGGTGCTACTGAGGCATGCGAGGTAAAACATCGCGAGAAATATTCCGGACTCGAATACCCCAACTTGTACGCGATTTCAGAGACCTGCATATCGGAATTTAGGAGCAACCGTTTCGCTTCGGCGAGGCGAAGTTGCGCTTGGTATTTCTTGGGCGTGATGCCGAAGGCCTCCTTAAACAATCGCAGGAAATGAAAAGGGCTGAAACACGCCACCGCTGCAACTTCCTCAAGGGTCAGTTCCTTTGCGAAATTATCCCGCAGGTGCTGCCGCGCGCCTTCAAGGCGTAAGAGCCGCCGAGCCTTCGGTGCAAACTGACGGACAGGCGATTCGGAAATCGTTTCTCGTGCCGCACGGCAGATGAGCACCAAGAGTTCAATCATCGACGACTGTACGATGAGAGGGAAATCCGTTGATCTACTCTGCATCTCGAGGCTGAGGCGTTCCACAATCAAATCCAGTTGCGGACGCAATTCAGGCGGCGTGGTCAATATTGGGTTTTGATCGAGGATAAAGTGCTTATAGAACGGCGCAACGTATGGAAACATTCCAAGATCGTCTTGGTACGCGTCGGAGGATTTCGCCAAGGAGAAGTCAAACTCGATCACGAGCGTTTGCCAGTCTCCGCTGTCCGCCCGTGACCACCCATCGTGCAACACATTGCGCGGACTAAACCAAAAGTCGCCGCGTCGAACGTCAACCGTTTGGCCGAGCATTCGATATGTGCCTTCGCCGTTCATCGTGTAGATCAATTCATGGTGCGAATGGCGATCATTGAGCAACTTCCACTCGTGTCGTTTCGTATTGTGTGCCAACGTAAAGACGTGAAAAATGACATCCCCGACCGGCACTTCCATATGCGTTTGACAGAACAGTTGAGACGAACGATTCGTCCCCTGTTCGTCACGCTTGGTCTTCAACTCGGACAGCGTCATCGCTTTACAAAATCCCTTGATTGGAAATCGACAAAAATTGCGACCAACCGAATGAATGGTGGCCGACAACTGCCAATCGATCCAGTGACAATCTTGCACATCATATGCACACAATTGCTATTTCGGCGCACGAACATTGACCAGCGACGCAGTTTTGGTCACGCTTCCAAGTCAAGTGCGCGTCGTAATATGTTGCTACAAAGTCACTTATAGAGGAGTTATCGTAAGCGATGGCTCGTCCTGACGAGACGGGCCCACCTGAAGATTTTCGATGATTTCTAAATCGTCCGCGCAATAAAAGGCAGGAGTCGAGCAAGTCCTGCCATTCTCAAGTTAGGGACAGGTTGCCAGACTGTCGGCTACGGATTGGATGGAAATCTGGCATGAATCTATCTCACAGCGAACACCTCTATGGCAAAGCGACTGCCATCATTCCGGGCGCAGCCCAAACCATAAGCAAGCGTCCCGGAAGCTTTCTGCCGGAAGGGTGGCCGAAGTATTTCGATCGCGCATCCGGGACGCGCATTTGGGACGTAGACGGCAATCAATTCACCGACTTCGTGATGGCGTTGGGTCCGATCATTCTCGGATATGCCGACGACCGAATCGATGAGGCGGTGAAGCGTCAAGTGTCGCAAGGCGTTTTGTCATCCCTGCAATCGCCCCTTGAGATTAGTGTCTCTGAGCAACTCATTGAATGTGTGCCGTCTGCGGAAATGGTCCGATTTTTCAAGACCGGCGCCGAAGCGACCTCTTGCGCGGTTCGGCTTGCGCGTGCGGTTACGGGCCGAGAGACGGTACTCAGCAGTGGATATGCGGGCTGGCATGATTGGTGGGTTGCCAAGCTTGATGACCCCATTCAATCGCGGGGCGTTCCGAAATTCTTGCGGGAGAAGACGATCGACGTCGCGTTCGACGATATCGAAAATCTGCGGCAACTCGCGGCGCAACACGCGGATGATCTCGCGTGCATTATCGTAGAGCCACGCGCGATTGACCATGGCGGTCGATTTTTGGCCGTTGCCCGCGAGATCGCCGACACTCACGGCGCGATCCTGGTCTTTGATGAGATTGTAACGGGCTTTCGTCTCGGTCTGGGCGGCGCGCAAGCACGCTTTGGGGTCACG
>JAJDAB010000449.1 GCA_029262095.1 Candidatus Hydrogenedentota bacterium | reverse complement strand
CGTCTTTATGTAGCAATTCGTTTTGCACAAAACCGCCATCGATCATCGCGGCCATCTGACGGGCCACCGCTGCGACGTTCATCGGCTGAAATTGTTCCGCGCGTACGCCTTCGTTCAGTATTTGTTCGAACAAGCGGTGATTCTCCGTATAGGCTTCGCGAAACCACTCTAAGAAATCGTCGTCTCGCATGGCCACGGAAAAGAATTCAATTTGTGAACGCAACATTTCGGGGTTGGCCGCGCCGCTCAACTCGATCAGGCGAAAAACCATTAAGACTTTTTCGCGCGGCGGCACGTCGCTCTCCACGACCGCTTCCAGCGCTTGCGTATATTCGGATAGCCATCGCTCGAGCAGACTGCGAAAAATCTCTCGCTTGCCCTTGAAATGCCAATACAACGCACCCTTGCTCAAAGACGATGCCGCCACTAGATCATCCATGGACGCGGCGTGATATCCCTTTTCCGCAAAACATTGCGCCGCGGCATCCAGGATTTGTGTCCGCCGTTCTTCCTTGGTCTTATGCTGCGTCATTGAAACGATTCCGGATACTGATTTCTTGAAGCTGGTCGAGAATTCGCTCCACAAGAGCCACAAACCGACCGGTCAGTCTTTTTTAAATGTAGCATGAACAATCCCCCGTGTCAATCGAGTGAACCGGGGGATAAGAGATCATGCCGGTCGCATAAGTCTTTCCTAAAAAGGAACTTAGGCGATCTACTTCTTCTTTGTTAGCTCTGCTCTGCGTTCTAAAAGCCGCTCAAATTGCGCGATTCGTGTGCTGAAAAAGCTCATGAGCTTGTCGTGCAAATCCTTGTTGGCGGCTGCGATAACCGATTGCTGATTTCCCGTAGAACTGTCCAGCGCGAGCACATTTTCCAGTGAGTCGCCATAGGCGTCGGTAACGACACAACCCGCTTCTTCCGCAACGAGGAGTGATGCCGCGATATCGTACGGGGTTACGCCCAACTGTGCACCGCGGCCAGCGTTGATAAAATGGTCATCAACAATTTCGCCCAGGTCTCGCAGGTATCGGTTGGCGAAATCGACGGTTGCATCCAACTGATTGGTTAGCAGTCGTGTAAGGCTGTACGACGTGCTGTTGCAAGCAAAGAATCCACCCTTCAGACTTGACAGGTCGATAAGCTTCGCCGCGGTCGGGAAGATTAGTTCTGCCGGACGTGCTGGAACGGCCATCGACCACGTCATCGTTTCAAGGTTTGTATTTTTTGATAGGCGCGGTTTCTTATACTGGCCATTAATGTACATGCGCGTACCCTTACCGCGCTCGGCATAGAATGACCGATTGCCTAACAACTCGAATACACATGCATTGTCAATATGACCGAGACTCGGACGTTCGATGATTCGCGTACTTGCAACGGCAATAACACAATTTTCATATCCGAGTTTTGCGGCACGCGTCCCATCAATCGGATCGACAATTAGCAAATTTGTTGGCTGACCACTGGCAAACGTCGTATAGCCGGAGTCTTCGGAGTAATACGCCACGGTGGCTTTCTCATCCCGAAGATGGGTCATTAACGCCTTCTCCGCGACTTTGTCCAATTGGAATGTGGCGTCTCCAGACGCTGCGGTACCTACAACCTCACGCCCCTTTTCCTGCTCAATGACGGGGCGCACTGCGTCTCGAATCGTTATCGCCAACTTCTCCAAGAAATCGCGCGACAGCATTTTCCCTTTGGGAATTGGGGCTGGCCGTAGCGGTGCGCGGCGCCGGTCCGAACGTGTCGTCGTGACGACGACGGAACGCCGTGGCGACTTTGCTGCACTCTTTTTGGGTGCAGCCGCTTTTTTAGCGGACTTCTTGGCAGTGGCTTTTTTCGCCGGAGCTTTTGCTTTGGTTTTTGCTTTGGCTTTCAATTTCGCCTTTCCGCCCGCACTGGAACTCGACTTCGCCTTCGGCTTAGCCGTAGTCCGGGTTTTTGGTCCCGCCTTAGCGCGGGAGACTTTACGTTTTGCTGGTGCTTTCTTTTTCGTTTTCGCTGCCATTGTCGCCCGCCTTCGTTCGTGTTCGCAGCTGTCACCAAATCAGCGTGAAAGGGCGAACACTTACCGATGAATACCCGGGAATCTGGCGTCATGCATCACGCTGACGCCATAACTCAATGAATTACAAAAACTGACGGTTAATTAGAGGTTTCCCGATATTCCATTTAGACTGAAGAAGGAATTAATTACTGCGCTCGGCTGCCGAGTTTAGCATTTTTATTGAATTTTGTCTATATCTTACGGCTTGGTGCTGTGATCCTGTGCTTCTATTTAACACAAATCGCGCCTTATGCCAAACTTGTCAATAAATTAGTTAAGTTATGTTTCTGCATTCTACTAAATTCGGACACCTTCGCTCAACCTTGACGTTGGATTCGAGGGCTCCTGAGGCGAGTGTAACCGCTCGATTCCGGCTGCTACACTTCATCGAAATTTTGTAACCTCCAATTCTAAACGGTAACGACTCGATTGACTGATACACCACCACACCTACCACCCCCTACACCAAAATCACCGACTCGGCACCTTTGGTGGATCATTCCGGTGGGTTGCTTGGGATTGATTGCGGCGAGTTTGATCTTCGTTTTTGCGATTCTCACGCTCGTATTTTCTATTCTCCGGGGTTCTGCGGCCTTCGAAAACGCGATGGAGATCGCCGGGGATCATCCCGCTGTTATAGAAGCCACAGGCGAACCACTTGAAGCCGGTTGGCTTGTTTCCGGCAACGTGAATACAACGGGGAATACCGGGGAGGCCGATCTCAGCATTCCGGTCTCCGGTCCAATCGGTAGTGGGCAACTGCACGTGGATGCCACGAAGAATGCCGGTGAATGGTATTTCAACAGCCTGACGTTTTTGGACGCGGCAGGCGGACCACCAATCAATCTGCTCGAGAATTCATGAACCATTGCATTCGTGGCGCTTGCGGCGTCCTTTCATTCTCACTTCTTCTTGCACTTGGTGCGTTCTTCACCGATCCGGTTGGCGCGCAGGTCGAAGATCCAATCGATATCACCGGCACGCTAACTCGGGTCGTAATCGGTCCGGAGTACGGCGCGACGGCCGAATATTTTGGGCTCACCGCGACCAGAAACAATATGGTCGGTGGCAACGGATTGTTGCAAGAAGGATTCGGGCTGCCGAATTTTTATGTGCCGGGTCGACGTACGAACGAAACACTTGATCTTCCTGAACGGGTAACCAATCGACCGACCGTGCGCTATCGGTATGATTGTGAAGGTCCGAATATTGACGGATTGCGATCGACTCGGATCGCGGAACCCGTTGCTGACTCGTCTGCGATTCGAGTGTCCTGGCGTATTGAAAATCAGGGGACGAAGTCGCTCTGGGTAATTCCTTGGGTACGGAACGATTGGGCACCGGGTGGTTCGGTCGATCCGTCCGATCATCTACGGCTACCGACAGACCGGGGTATTCGCGATATCAACGCACCGGGAACCTATCGGCCCGCTCGAAATTGGGCGGCCGCAACCGACGCTACGACCAAGGAATCGGTATACGGTGTGTTTAACGCGGACGACACGTATGCTTATTCGGCGTTGTTCGATAGTCGCGGGCAACACTTCGGACTGCGCACGGTCTTTATCCCGCGCATGATGCGGCCGGGCGATGTGTTTGAAACCGGCTATCGGTTGAATCTAGTGCGCGGGCTCGATCGAGTGGACTTTGCTTCCGATATTTGCGCGTTGCAAATTGACTATGCGCCGAACGAACTAACCGTATTGTTGGCGCCCGTTCGATCGATTGACAACCTTGAGATTGACGCGACAATCGTCGGGCCGGATGGCGAGGCGCAACGACTCTCTCCAAAGACCTTTAACTTTGTGCCGGGCCGATTGGTTCGCTGCAGCTATGAATGGAAGGCGCCGGCTGAAGGCGCATATGAATACCTGGGGAAACTTCGACAGGGCGGCCGACCGTTCAATTTGAACGAAGGTCTGGGGGCGCCGCATGGTGGCATTGATACGCAGTTCACCGTGGGCGACGCGCCCTCCGAAAAGCTTGAACCGTGGACGGATGCTCCGTTCCGGTTGCAACGAAAATCGCGAACGCTGACGCGTGCGATGGCCAGTCAACAACCGGTGGCCGTTTGGATCGAGAGTGCGCTCGAAAAAATTGCGCCGACCGATGTGGTCGTTTCCAATGGCGCTTCCGAACGAACTGTGCGTGTCGCCCTCGCGCGAAACGAACGTGAATCGTTTCAAATTGTTGTGCGGCCCGAAGAGGGCCAATCGCTTAACGGCGTCCAACTTCGTGCCGGTGCATTGCAGCACACAACCACTTCGGCGATCATTCCGGAGTCGAGCATTCAACTGCATAATGTTGGATTCGTACCGGTTCCCGTTCCTTCGCATTTCGAAGGGCCTTCCGGTGATTGGCCGGACCCGCTTCGATCGCATAAGCCATTTGCGGCTGAAGGCGGTCGCTGTTCGCCCATTTGGGGGACGGTGTACGCACCGCCAGATGTACAACCGGGTGTCTATCGTGGTCCGTTAGTGTTGTCGAGTGACGATACTGATGACGTCCAAATGACGCTTGAAGTTACTGTGTTCGATTTCGAGTTGCCCAAGCGACCGAGCTTAAAGACGGATTTCGGCTACACGCGTGATCATGCATGGGCCGCCAGTCGCGCGCAGGGTTTTACGGGTACTCAATCTGAGCTAGATGCGCTGTATTTGAACGATGCGCTTGCACATCGGGTCACGCTACGCGAGCTGACGCAACTGCCTGAGGAAAGTCCTGATTATGCTGCGGCGTTGCGCGGGTACGAGTCGCGCCTTCAAAGCATGATTGAACAAGGTCTATCCACTATCGCGGTACCGGCATCGCTTCAAGAATTTCCCGATCAACTTGAACTCGCAAATAAATTTGTCGTCGACCACAAGCTGCAAACCATGGCGTTCACGCCGCTCGCGCATGAACCGCCGCGACCGGCATGGACGCGGCTCGGTGAGTATCTAATCGCGTGGCGCCGTATCGCGCCCGATATCCGTCCGCTGGTTACGACGTTTGGCCTTGATCCGTTTCTGGGGGATCCCGATCGCATTTGGGGCGTACACTTGCCTGTGTTCGATACGCCTGGGCATCGCAACATTCTCGAACACACAACCTCTGGCGGCGAGACATGGTGGTATGTCGATGAGTGGCCACCTCGACCGTACGCGAATTTCTTCGTGGACTTTAAGGCGGTTGAACATCGCACGTTGTTCTGGCAGTCGTGGGCTCTGGGGATTCGCGGTCTGCACTATTGGAACATCAACTTCGCTTCCCCGGAAGCAAATCCTTATCTCGGCCTTGTCGATGCTACGCCTGTGAATGGAAACGGTTACCTCGTCTATCCCGGAGCGGACGGCCCGGTTTCGTCGATTCGTTGGGAAACGATTCGCGATGGCATCGAAGACTACGATTACCTCGTCATGCTTCGGGCACGAATGGCCGATCTCGAGAAACGAGGGAGCAATCCTGCGCTATTGCAGCGTGCGAAAGACGCGCTCAACTTGGGTCCGCTCGTCCAAGACTTGGTCGGATTTCCGCGCGATCCGGCAGTCCTGCTCAAGAAGCGGCAAGACATCGCCGCGCTAATTGTTGAGCTAAACTCCGTCCGTTAGCGACGCCTAGGCCGCCCTTTTGGCCGAGTCGGCGCGGTTCCTAGAAGTTCCTCCTTAAGTTTCCCGGCAATGAATTGAATAATATGGGGCCGTTTTGGGTCTTGACATATGACAACTCTGTCAATTAACATGACGATAACGTCATAAAGCAGGTCGAAGGAAGAGTAACCAACTCTTCCAAGACGGAAAAGGGAGTACTGAAATGTCGATTCTTCTTATTGTTCTGCTCGTCGTGGCTTTAACGGGTCAGTTGGAATTTCTCGGCTTGCTGATCCCGTTCTTGTAGTCCCCACCGGGATTGGACCCATGAGCTCTGCCTCACCACGCGACGTGGGGCGGAGCATTTTTTTTGGGGATACGAATGGTCTGATGGCGCCCGCCGCACGGTTTGAATGTGAAATATTGCAGAGTCTATTCGACCCAGGCGACTTTCGGCGGCGTTGCATAATCGGCGTAACGGTCGGCCACTTTTGCTTTTTCGACATCGCCAGCATGGACGTAAACGCGGTACTGGAAAGTGAGCGCGTCACCTTTCTTCATTTCATAGTCGCCGTTAAGATCGCCTTTGCCTTTGGTGAAATAGGACAAGCCGAAACAATTAGCGCCCATCAGTCCGTAGTTGCGAACGTGCCATCGAGACGGGTGGCGAAGATTGTCGGGATGATCGAATACGGTGATGCCGTGCTGACCCGCACCCTCGATTTCGCCGGAGTAATCACACCAGGGCGAGGCGACACCCCATGTATCTTTCTCTCCTTGTAGACCCTCGGCATTGGTTATTACGCCGCCGCGGTCGGCACGGATTTGGTCGCGTACACGTACCGCGACGATGCCGCCTTCTTTCGTGTCGCTGAAAAGAACGTCCCCGTGGCTCGCGGTGAACGTTACGACGACGTCGAACAATCGCGCACTCGGTTTGCCTGCGTAGAACCGGTATTCTCGCGACTCATCTACCACCGGATTCTTTTCGGTATCGGTCCAGGTATTACTCGCCGCGATCCAACCATAGGCGTCACCCGAGCCATGCGTGACTTCTCCGCTTATTTGGTATCCCGCTTTGTCAGCCTCTCCCCAACAATCCGCATTGTTCACTTCGCCGTATGCGGTCCATAGCGATTTGTGATGTGGATGATCCGTCTTATCCTCGGCCTCGCCCATGGGCCACGCGCGGGTGACGGGGACTTTTCCGTCTGATAGAACTGGCCACAGGAACGGCTTACGATTCTCGTTCGAATGGTGGTAGGTCGTGAAATGGACATCATCGATATGAACTTCGAGGGTAGAGTCATCTGATCCGGGCGTGATTTGGACTTTTGCCGGAGTAGCTTCGTTGAATACACGGAGGGAATATTGATGCGAAGAATTGGGCATTGCACCCTCTGGAAGCACCGTAATCTCGCCGTTCCGTACGGTAACAGGAAAGTATTTACTTGTGCCTCCATGAAAGAGCTTCACCTGTTCATTTGGGCCGGGCTCCGCGTCGCAAGGTAAGGTGAATGGTGCGTTTAGGGTGACATGGTCACCGGCTTCTAGAGAGATTCTGCGCCCATTCAGCGATTCCTCCGCGAAGGCGAAAGTGCTTGCGGTGCATAACACGAACAAAACTAAATACTTACGCATTTTGGGTGTCCTCAAAATTGTTGTGCCAATGGGTACTTTAACATGGGGAAATGACTCCCGCAATAAGACTTGTAGCGGGGGGCGGGTACGTGTACTCGAAAGTACGCAAGGCGCTTAGTAATCAGTTGACTAAAATTAGGAATAGTGCAGGTGTGCGAATATGCAATTTTTTGCTTAACATGCTGGCCCAACTCGAATTGCAACTCTCTTCTTTATTGACAGCGATAGACTTATGTGCTATAAAAACGGCATCTTGACGAACTGATTTGTTTCATTTTTCCGGGCGGCTTGTAGAGTTCCTGAAAGCATGTCGGAAACAGGGCAGTTGACGGGGTGCCGCGTAGAGTGATTGCGGGGTATCGCGCAGGATTCGATCGCGTTGTGATCGGTGATTGAGATTGGTTCATACCCGTTCGCCGAGAGCCTTCGGCGTTTTGGGACGCATACACAAGGATGGGTTTATGCTCGGCGGAGGATTGGGATGTTGAAGATGGGGCAAACAATAATCCGCTGGACATTTGCGGTCGCGCTCGGTGTCGGCGCTATCGCGCCTTTCGCATCCGCGCAAATGGCGCCGCCAGCAGCGACCATTGATTTCGAAGATTCTATCCTCAACGGCGGTGGTGTATTGCCTCTTAGTCGTTGGATTCCCCTGTTCAGGATCGAGATGGGCCATAGCGGAGACGATATCGCCAACCGAACGCTTGCCAACCTGGTTTTCGAAGTTAGAGACGACCAACAGCGCGGAGTGCGAGGCCGCGATTTTTTTGATGATTTCCCCGGCCTTCCGCTGCAACTTCGGGATTTCGCCATTTTTCGTGAAGCCGAAAATCTAGGTCCGGAAACGTTTACCACAGTGTTGGACGCTGAAGACTTTATCGCAAACGGGAACTCGTTTGATGGGCCGATTCTGACCTGGACTACCGACGATACTGTTCTGGACGCATCGGGGCCTGGGGATACATTTTTCGATCTACAATTGCCCGAATTCGCTATGGGCGATTGTGATCCGTTAGCCTCAAGCTACGAGACCGCAGTACATAATCTTGGCGGCAATTTTTCTAACTCGTACATCGTCGCGTTTCGTTCCACCGACCTTTGGATATCGGGGCAGACATTACAAGTCGAAGTATTCAGCGCGGCAGCAACAGACTGTAACCAAGAATTTCCTGTGAATGATATGGGAGATCCGATCGACAATTATTCGCCCGATTTCTACGCGGACGGTCAGCCAACATTTGATCCCCAAACGGCGTTGGCAAGTAATTTCTCGGTGATGGACGTATCAACGCAATTCAACGAAAATGACCGCGATGCTCGCATGTCGAATATGTGGAATTGGCCCGCGCATTTATACACGCCACTTGAAGAGCACCGGCGTCCACGTTTCGATGCGACTGGTACTGTTTTCGATTTCGTGACGGGCGAATGGCTGGAAATGCGTCGTCTGATGCCACTGGATAGTTGGACCGAGCTGTTGGGGATTAGCGCTCATTCGGTTCCGGCGGTCGAATCGATCACTATCGGCGGATTCGAACTCTACTTTAATCTGCCCGTTGGCTCACCGCAGCCCGGAAATCTGATAGAACTAAACGTCATTTTGACTGACGTTGGCGCTGATCCCCTTGGGTCGCCAGGGAACGGCGGATTTAATCCACGGACCATGTTGGAAACACAGACGACAGAAATCTATACGGCAGGCGGAATTCCGAGTACTTTCGCGTCTGGACCCGACGTTACGTTCAACGGTATCCAAGTATTCTACGATTCAAATGGAAATAGTTTGTTTGATGAACCAGTACCCGTCGCCGGGGGTGTCGCCATTGCTGACCGCGCGCTGTTTCCTGAAGGGGTAGTCAATGGTGCGCCGCCAGACGAGGTTGTGGCCGGTGTAGCTCAATGGGAATATATCCCGTTTCCGCCTGGCGGTGGCGATCCTTGGTGGAAGACTCGACTTCGGTTCGACGGCGGAGAGCGAAGAGACCTGACCGGCCCTGATACCGGATTTACCGAGCCTATTGTTGATGACGGAGGACCGGCAATCACAACGGCCGAAACGTTCGACTATTTCGTCGTGGTTCGCCCTGATGCCGGTTTCTTCGATTCGCAGAACTCGCCCGGTGACGGCACCGGAATGACGTTCGGTGCAGACTTCCGCGCGTTTGTTGAGCCGCAGCGCGTGAATCCGAGTACCGGTGTTCTAGACGGCGGTATTTTCTTTGACACGCAAGATCCCGATCGCGGCTTATACGTGGATGGTTTGCCTTCGAGACCGCCTTGGCAGCAGGATCCTGATTTCACGGCAGGGGAACCTTGGTGGGATCAGCGATCGATGAATCGATCGACCGCGCTCATCAACAGATCCGGCATCGAAATCCACGATCTTGTGATGACCTACGAATCCAACAACGCGTTCGCGCAAGATACCTTCATAGACTTTCGGGACGGTTTTAATGGAGGTCCGGATTTCTTGGATTTGGGCAATTTCCGCGAGTGGAGTCGTTGGTTCGATCCGCTCAATATTTTGTCTGGGCAATTTACGGTACCGTTCGACCCGGGTGTGGAACGATTCCGGCCTACCAGTGTAATCGCCCATGACGATAATGTGACTGACGCATTTCATTTCCCGTATGAAACAGCCTCATTCTTCAACCCGGTGTTCGATGGAACAGGTCCATTCGCACCGCGATCAAGCTTTTTCCCGTTTCCACCGACTCAGCCCACGCTGCCCCTATACGACACGTGGCCTGGCCGAGTTATCGGAGGATTTCTGGATCCTAACTCAACTCCACAGGAGAGCCAGTGGCCTGCTACCGCTCGTGCTGCGCGATTTAATCGACAACGTATTAATCCTGGAGGATCGGCAACAGCGATGATCGGGATCAATCTTACGGGTGTTGATGATCCCGTCACGAACGAAGTAAACGGATTATTCCTAGAACGTATGACGGTCGCATTCTGGGGGCCGGGCTTTAATCCCCACGCCCATTTGCAGCCAGTCGATCCGAATGGCACCGGAGGTTTGTCAGGCGTTGCGCTCTTTGAAGATGCGAGCTTGGATGGTGTATTTGGTGCCGATTTGAGGCTTGGGCCTGGCGTGTTCATTCCTGAAGCCACGGATGTGGACGACCCGCTTGCCTTGCAGAGCGCGACATTTCGACCCAATCCTGAGCCCGTCGATCTTGATGGTGATGGCGTGCCGGACGATTTGAGTGGCGATGGTGTTTACACCGCTGGTATTGATGATGCGTGGGTCATCAGGCTTACACCGAGTGTCCCGTGGCCGCTCCCCGTTCGCGACGCGCCCAACGGAGTTGGGGTTCCTGCACCGGCAATGGCCTCCAGCGAAATCGCGAGTGATGATGCGATACCAAGAGCAGAGGGAAAATCATATTGGACTGAAGAGCCTACAACGGTTTCAGTAACTGAGCCGGAAGTTGGCACCAAGGCGATTGATATCACCGGTAACTCTGGGGACGATCTATTCGTCGTCGTGCGGCCTTCAGAATTTATTCCTCGAGGCCAACTGTTTCGCACGGTCGTTCCGGCTACGTTGCCGAGCCGTGCGGTCTTTGATCGGCCTGCAGGGATAGAGTTGACACCGCTGACGCCTATAAGTGTTCAGGCCTATGTGAAGTCCCACCCGGAAGAAGGTCCGCCTGAGCGCTACTACGGCATAGACCCGTTTGGCGTTGACATGATCGAAGCTAATGTGGGCGTGCGGTTGGACGCATCAGTCGCTCCAAGCGACATCTTTGCGGACAGTGGAAACGTGCCTGTGATGAAGTTGGATCTAAGTACAAACCGGGGCGACGGCGTCGGTATTGCGTCGTCGAGTTCGACTACGGGTATTGCGGGAATTGGTGCGCCGGGCAGTTTCGTAGCTCCCGGTGCTGGATTTATAGCGGGAACACTCACGAACTTCTTCCTGATTGACAGTTCGTACGAATCGTTCGAAATAACAGGAAACACGGCTGACACCTTGTTTCTGCGCACGAGTGGTAACGCGTTAGATGCGCCGATCAGCGGTGCATGGATTGTTGCGCGCAGCCCGTCGTTTTTTGAACAACTCATTGTTGAGTTCTACGACGAGGGTAACGATGGCGGGTTTGATCTGCTTGAAGACTTGTTGCCGCTAAATATCGATTCGGCTTTGAGCGGTATCAAGATCTACCGGGATAACGACTTCAATCCAGGCAATGTTAACGGTGAGTTTGATCCGGGTGATATCCCGCTACAATTAGATTTCGCGCCGTATCAAATCGGTCAAGCGGGTGAGCCTTCGTTTCAGGTGTTGTTTGATTTCTCGTCGCCGGGTACCGATGATATTGGTCCGGGTGGTATTGCCGCTACGTTGGCGTCGCAATTCCCGCACAACCGCCAATGGGTGCAAGACTCGTTTGGCATTAGTACGTCCGATCCAAACTTTGGCGCGGATTTCTTCCTTGTGATCTGTACCTCTGACCGGATTGAAATAGGCGACGATTTCCGTGTTGGTGTTGTCTCTTGGGGCGCGAATACGGATACGCTTCCAGATCAAAATACGTTCCCGCCGCCTCCGGCTTCCACGGTCGGCGAGTTTGACATCTTCTCCGAATTCCCATGGGGTGCGCGCGCACTTGGATTTATCACGTTCTCGTATTCGAGTGACGCGTTGTACAAAGCCTACCCAGACCTGGATATTTCAGGCTTCAACTGGGTACGAACATCGGCATCGAAAGCAGAACAAACGAGTACCATCACGACGGTCGAGCAGGTTGTCCAGCCGGACGATTTGGTGATCACTGACGTGACGCCGACTCTGCTGACTAAAATAACAGCAGCAGCGAGTGTCAGTCTGTCCATCACCGGTGTGAATTTCGGTGTGAGTCCGAATGTGAGTTTGGACGCGTTGGCGCTTGCGGTGACGGCATCGTCGCCAACCGCAATTACGGTCGTAATCCCGGGTGGCACGATCATCGACGGGGATAACGATGGCGTCGTGGTGCTTCGGGTGACAGACCCGGCGACTGCGAAGACAGATACGTTCTCTTCGTTTACGATCATCAATGCGAATCCGACGACTACTCCGACGATTACGTCGGTCACGCCAAGTTCGGGTGACAGTACCGTTTTCCCGGTGACGGTCATCGGAACCAATTTTGATAATCCGACTGTGCTCTTTGGCGTCACGGTAATGCCGGTCGCTTCATTTACGTCGACGGCCATTGTCGTCAATTTCCCGGTGGGTGGTTTACCCGCGACGGGGCCGTTGGAT
>JAJDAB010000448.1 GCA_029262095.1 Candidatus Hydrogenedentota bacterium | reverse complement strand
CGACCGCCGTCCCGTGCTGGTCATCGTGCATGACCGGAATGCCGATGTCTTGCAGCGCTTCTTCGATGTCGAAACATTTTGGACCGGCGATGTCTTCGAGATTGATGCCGCCGAAGCCCGGCGCGATAGCTTTGACGGTGGCGATGATGTCATCTTTTCGTTGTCCGCGAATGACGAGTGGCACGCCGTCGATCCCCGCGAATTCCTTGAACAGAATTGCTTTGCCTTCCATCACCGGCAACGCGGCCTCCGGTCCAATGTTACCGAGGCCGAGTACCGCCGACCCGTCTGACACGATCGCGACGCTATTGCCCTTCATCGTGAGCGGGTAGGCTTCGGCAGCGTCTGCTTCGATGGCCGAGCACACCGCGGCGATGCCCGGCGTGTAGGCGATGGATAGGTCGTCGCGGTTGTTCAGCGGAAACCGTGACGCCATTTCCCATTTGCCCTTGCGTTCCCGGTGCAACGCAAGTGATTGCGATCCGTAATCCCCCATTGAACGTGTCCCCCGTGTGATAGGTGATTCCAAATTTTATGCGAGTGGCGATTCTACACGCGGAGGCCTACCAATTACGATGGCAATACAATTTGTGTTTGAATTACTTGGGCGGCGAGTTTGCCGTTCTCGTCGGTGATGCGCGTTTGCCAGACCATCGTCGTCCTGCCTTTATGGAGCGGTGTGCATTCACCGATAATCTTTCCTCCGGTCGTCAGCGCACGGAAAAAATTGGTCTTCGACTCGATTGTGGTCGTGCGGCCGTTGCCTTCCATGTTAAGCACAGTCGCTACCGCGCCCAACGTGTCTGCGAAGGCCATCAGCGCGCCGCCGTGCACAATAGTCGGCACCGTGCAAATCTCATCGCGTGCGTCGAGTTCTGCCTTGATGCAATCCGGCGTCACGTCGACAAACGTCACTCCCAAGAGGTCGGGGAAGAATCCCTTGATTCGTTCTTGTAACGTTTCCGCCATGCTCATCGTGTTTTCACTCCTTTTCGTCTTAAACCGCTCAGTGCGTGTGCAACGTGAGCGACGGTTTGCCCTCTTCCATGATCATCGTGACGAGGATCTTCGCAGTTTCGGTCGCGCTTGGATTCTTGGTGACGGCATGCAAACCGTTGGTGGGCTCATAGAATGAATCGCCGGCCTTGAACGTGTCTGCCGGGCCATCATCGAGCTGCGAAACGATTTCGCCTTCCAATACGTAGACGAAAACATGGCCCGGGTGACGATGTTGTGGGGCTTCCGCGCCCGGAGCGAACGACACCACTTCCATCCGGACTTCCCGATTTTCGATGTCGTCGAGTTGTTGTGTGAGGATGCGTTCAACTCTCGGGAACGCGGGCCGGTCTTGCGCTCGCGCTACCGAAAAACCGAATACCTTCGCGGCGCAGACCAACACGCACGCCGCAATAAGGGGCAATCGAATCAATCGCATGACAAGTACTCCTTCGAGTTGGATACGGTCAGCGTTGACGCGTATCGTCGAGATCGATATATTTATACAGCGTATAAAAAATGAGTTCAACTATGACCTTTCAAACCAATCCGCGGCGCGGACGGCCCCCACTGAGCGATGAATCGCGCGATCGATTTCGGTTGGCGGTGCTAGAAATGGCGCGGGATCTGTTCGCCAAAGATGGGTTCGACGCGGTATCCATGCGGCGTATTGCGTCGGAGGTGGGTTGTTCGCCGATGAAGTTGTACAGCTACTTCACGGACAAGCGCGAACTCCTGCGGCTCATCTGGGAAGACAGCCTTGGTCGTGTACTTGAAGACTTGAAACCACTCCTCGAATCCAGTGCGGACCCTGACAAGCGATTGCGCAAGTTCGGTCGCGCCTACGTCACGTATTGGATTGAACATCCGGAGGAGTATCGCGTGGTATTCATGAATGAAGACGCGATCGTCGGTCCGAACGATGACTATTATGTCTATCAATCCGACATGCTCGAACGCATCGGCTGGGTGCAAGCGGTGGTCGCGGAGGGTTTGGTGACGGGCTTGTTTTCCGGCGGTAGGGCGGCGGGTTACACGCAACAATTGATGTGCTTGTTGGGTGGGTTGGCCCATATGCTCATCACGGTTCCGGAGTTTCCGTGGCAAGACCATAAGCGGCTCGTTCGCGACAGTGTAAATACGTTCGTGCGCGGTATGATGCCGCGCGATGAAAAGGCGAAATCGACATGAGCGAAGCGATTGGCACGTTGGCGTGGGCGCGGAAGAACGGCGGCGAATTGAGTGCGCAGGAATCGCGTGCATTGTTGGGCGAACTCTTGCGTGCGCAGCTCGCGTTGATCCCCGACGAATGGCTGCACACCTTCGGCATTCGCCGTGCCTCGTCGTCCGGATTGGCCGTTGACGATCTTGAGCCGCCGGATAGTGAAGCCGCTACGCGTGCCGCACAGGCTTGTCGCGATGTATCGCCAGCCTATCTCTATAACCACTGCGAACGCAGTTATGGGTGGGCGCGCATTCTGGGTGCGCAGCTCGATCTCAAACCGGACCCTGAACTGCTGTACGTCGCGGCGATGTTTCATGATCTAGGGCTCACACAGGCTCACGGAAGTGGAACAGATCGACCGGCCTGTTTCTCCTTGATCAGTGCCGATGAAGCGAAACGAAATCTGTTGGATCTCAGTTGGGACGAGGCGCGTGTGGATCAGGTATGCGAAGCCATAACACTCCATCTCAATCTTGGCGTGGATTTGCGGTACGGTCCCGAGGCGCACCTGCTAAATCTCGCGACCGCGCTGGACACTACGGGGTTGCGCAAGTGGAAACTGACTCGCGATGACGTGGCCATGGTGATCGACCGTCATCCGCGATTGGATCAAAACACTGCGATTGCCTGCTGCTGGAAAGACGAGGCCGACAATCACCCTCGATCACGCGCGGCTTGGTTAGAACGAAAGGTAAACTTTAGCCGACGATTGCAGCGGGCTCCATTCGAGTCGTAGGTCTATTCTCGGTATGTCGAACGAAACAATAGGAGACACAACATGAAGCGCTCAGCGATTAATCCGTGGCCGTGGTCCATCCCGTTTGGGTTTAATCAAGGAGAACTGGTTCAGGACACAACGCGCACGCTCTATTGTGCTGGACAAACGGCGGTGGATGGTGAAGGTAAGCCGCAACACGAAGGCGATATCGCCGCGCAAATCGATCTTGCGTTGAGCAATCTCGAAGCGGTGTTGGCCGAGGCAGACATGTCGCTTTCAAACGTGACCCGGATAACGGTGTATACGACGGACGTCGACGCCATGATTCAACATTTTGGCACGCTGTCGAAACGACTGGCATCGGCGGATGTTCGCCCAGCGCAAACGTTACTAGGGGTCGCACGCCTCGCGTTTCCTACGCTGATGGTCGAATTGGAAGCTACAGCGGTCGCCTGATGGACGACTCGCGGGCCACGCTGAGCGTGACTCGCCGTAATAAAAATCACGAATGCCGAAATCCCTATCCGATGTACCGGCTAGTTGTTGAAGGTATCCGTTTTCGTGATTAGGTCTTTGGACTCTTGCGCGAAAACGATGATCGGCACGAGGCCGCCAAGACCGATTGATGCGATTGTGCCCAGAGCGTTTAACAGGCCGATAAATGTCGAAGTGATTTGACCGAGTGCCAAAATGTTTACTGCCATGGCGGGCCGTTCGCTGCTTTTCGAAATTGTGTTGATGTGACGCATGGTGTTCATCTCCTTCCGCGATTATTCGCATATCTTTAATAAGTCTAGAACGCTAACTGAAAACGGGTTTGGAATATTTCCAAGTCGCCGCTATATAGCGGGTGATCGATATCCGCGTCGATGTAATTGAACATTAGACGCGTATTGGGGTTGAGGTACCAATTGAGGCCGAGTGTAACGTTACTTTCGTTGCCGCCCCCGGGGAATGAATATCCGCTATCGAGATCGATGTTCGAATACCGGACCGCCAATTCCCACGCGCCCCAGCCGCGCTCTTCGCCTTTGCGCATGCTGAAGTTGCGTCGCGGTCTAATCTTATCCCAAACCCCACCTGATTTTTTGTACGCGCGATTCTCGCCGGTCAAGAAGTAGCTGGCCTGAAGGTAGTACCCGTCGTAATCGCGATCGCCCACAAGAATATTCTCAATGTCATCGACTTTCATGTATTCGCCTTGAATGGATAACGGACCCCACACACCTGCGGCCTCTAATCCGAGCATGTTGTACGTACCCGTGAACAAGTTGCCGGTATCGATGAATCGGGGCGCCAGATGGGCTTCCGGTCGCGTGCGGAATCGGACATTGTCATCGATGTTCCGAATACTGTAGGCGGCTCCCAAATGAATGAGTTTCCGACCATCTTCGGCGTAATACGGGAGCCCGGTCACGCGTGCGCTCAGCCCGGATTGCCCGTCGTCTTGCCCGTTGCCGAAGTCGTTAACGTCCTTGAAGATGCCCACAGCCCACGTCATCCGCTCATCCAGCAACGTATCGTGTAGCTGGATTCCCGTATTTCGCCCTGGGGCAAATGCATTGGGGAGCGCGCGTTCCATGAAGGTGATGTATTTCGAACTGGTCAACTCTTCCATGCTGAACGGTTCTTTGAAATGACCGACTTTCACGTTGCCCACGTACGGTACATTCTTGAGCTGCATGTACACGTCTCTGAAGTCCGCGTCCCCGCCCGCGAAGTCGTACTGCATTTTGAACTTGATGTCGTCGTAAATATCGCCTTCGATATACAAACGAGCCCGACGGAATTCGGTGCCGTCTTCTGTATCGACGAAAACGCCACCTTGCATAATCGGATTCCAATAGTACTCAAGCACTCTCGGTTGGTCGTACCACACCCAGTCGTTCTGAATGCGTCCGCCGATTTTTAGTTTGAAGCGACCATCGTCCGTATCGAACCGGAGTCCTTCATTCCAATACACTCGAAAATCATTCGGTTGACGCGCAGGGGTTTCGGTGATTTTGGTTTCCAGTTCATCTACGCGTTCATCAACCGCTTGTTGCGCCTCTGAACCGTCACCCTTCATTTGCGCAAGCTCTTGCTCCAACGATTCGATGCGTTCTTGGAGCGCTTTGATGAGCACTCTCACTTCCTGATCGTCTTCAGCCTGTGCCGGAAACACGAGAACACCGACAATCGCTATAGCACTCATCACCCCGATGGATATTCTTAAACGAGTCACTGAAACATTCCTTACGTATGCAGGGGAATCGCCAGCCCAGCCCGAAACCAATAAAACTTCCGCGCCTGGACGGACACTACAGCGCGGACGTGGGGGTAGTGTACGTGATTTGTTAGCGATTGGTTAAGGGTGTCGCGCGAGGCGTGAAGAGGCTTCGAAAGTGGGCGAATGACCGCGAGGTAGACTTTAGCGGTCTATTCGTTTAGGGCGTGACCCCGCTGTAGGTCTGGCTACAGATACCCTAGACTCGGTATTTCTTCCGGCGAATCGACGTGCACTTCGACATAGGCCTGTGGGCGGGCCGGATCGTTGCTGAATACGACAAGGTTCTTGGTGCCATAGGGGTGTTTGACCCTGGCGGGGTC
>JAJDAB010000447.1 GCA_029262095.1 Candidatus Hydrogenedentota bacterium | reverse complement strand
GGACTTGGATCACATTCGCGGTGTAATTGTGATGAAGGATTTGTTGTCGCAGATTATGAATGCGGACATGGACGGAAATCTGGGCGATCTGGCGCGTCCCGCTTTCTTCGCGCCCGAGACAATGACTGTGCGGCAGTTCGTGACGGAGGCGCGTCAGCGAAGGGCGCATATCGCGATTGTGGTCGACGAATTCGGTGGCACCGAGGGGATCGCGACACTTCATGATGCATTGGAAGAGGTCGTCGGCGATATTCACGAGGAAAACGAACAGGCGACGTTGCCCTATACGAAACTTGGGACGGATACGTTCCAGGTCGAAGGCAATCTGGCGTTGGACGAATTAAGCGATCTATTGGGGATCACCTTTGAAGATGCCGACCATGAAACCGTCGCAGGCTACTTGATGAGCCATAGCGACAAGGTGTTGGATGTCGAAGATCGTTTCCTGGTGGAAGGCGTCGAATTTGTGGTTGTAGAGTGCCAAGGCAACCGTGTCGGGTCGCTACGCGTGCGCGTAATCGATCGGTCAGGCGAGGACATCCGTTAATCATGGATACGTCAGCGATTGCTTTTTTCGCGGTATTTGCCTTTTCCGTTCTTTCGCATGGGCTGTTTGCGGGGTTCGAAACGGGATTTGTTTCTTGCAACCGAATTCGTATTCGGTATCTTGTGGACAACGAGGGCTCAAAGCCCGCCACTCGGCTGCTCTACTTTATGGATCGGCCTCACCTCATGCTGACGTTGCTATTGCTCGGGGACAACGTGTCGACGGTTATTGGAACCATTGCGATTACCAGAGGTTTGGAGCAGTTAATTACGCCGGGTCCAATCGTGTTGACGCTATCGATACTCATTGCGACACCCGCGTTTCTGATTTTCTCGGAGATTGTGCCGAAGAGTGTATTTCGGACTCATCCGAACCGGCTGTCGCTTTTGTTGATCACGCCGATGCGAATGCTCTACTTCATCCTTTTCCCAATCGTCATTCCCGTATCGTGGTCGACGAGCTGGGTGCTGCGCATCGTTGGAGGTACGGAACGTCATCTAAGTCCGCTGATGTCGTCACGCGAAGATGTCCGTAGCTTGGTCGATGAGACTGCGGATCAGGGTGCCATCGAACCGGAAGAGCGGCGCATGATTCATTCGGTTATCGGACTTCAAGATTCGCGGGCGAGAGAAATTATGCAGCCGAGAATCGAAGTGAATGCATTGCCGCTCACCGCCAGCCGTGAGGAGCTCTTGTTACTCTCGGCGGAAACGGGCCGTACGCGGATTCCGGTATACAAGGAAACCATCGATCATATCATTGGAATCGTGAATACGTATGACGTTTTGGCAGATACGGAACCGGAGAACCCGGAATGGGATAGATTCCTTAAGCCCGTTCAGCGAGTGCCTGATTCGATCAAGCTTGATGATTTATTGGATAAGCTGAAACGGGAGAAACAACACCTTGCAGTCGTTATTGATGAATACGGCGGCACGGACGGGATTGTGACCATGGAAGATATCCTGGAAGAAATCTTCGGCGAGATCGAAGATGAGCACGATCCGGAAGAAAAGCCGATTCGCAAGATCGCGCCGATGACATACATTATTGATGCGCGTATGCCGTTGGAAGAAGCAGCGGAATTTATGTCAATTGATCTGCGTGATGATTCCGTCGAGACGGTTGGAGGATGGGTCATGCGCCATGCCGGGCGCATTCCGGAGACTGGGGATGTGATTACGTACAACGGTTTCCGTATTACGATTCTTGAAGGCGGCGGCAACGTGGTCGCGCGAATTCGATTAGATGTTCAACCAAAAGAAGAGAAACCCAGTGCTTAAAGTCCGAACCCGCAAGACAGGCATTGCCGGCGTCATTCAACATGTTCGCCGCACGGTTTTTGGCTATTTTCTAACCGGGATGTTGGTGTGGATTCCACTCATCGTCACGGTGTGGATTGTAAGTCTGCTCATCAATAACCAGGTGATGGGTATTGAACGCGTAGCCCGCAATTTTTTCGGCCACGTGCGCAACCTCGGTGATCGCGTCTCCTGGTTGGGTTTCCTGACGGAATTCCAGTACAAGACCGGCTTTGGCATCATGTTGGTGGTGATGATCTTCTTGCTCACGGGCATCCTCACCCGATATTTATTAGGCCGGCGCCTGATCAGTTCGGGCGAGAGCATCCTCGCGCGGATACCGCTTATCAGTCGGATCTATCGCGCAGTAAAGCAAATTCGTGATGTGTTTTTCGATCGCGGTGGTGCTGTATTTCAGCGGGTATGTTTGGTGGAGTATCCGCGGCCGGGTTTGGTTGCGGTGGCGTTTGTCACTTCGTCCGAACAGGGCCTCGTTCAGGAAGCGATCGGCAAAGAATTGATTGCCGTGTTCGTTCCGACTACGCCGAACCCAACATCGGGTTACCTTATCTACCTGCCGCCGGAAGAAGTTCGGTTCCTCGACATCACGGTGGAAGAGGCCATGAAATTGGTTGTCTCTGGTGGAGCCTATATCCCCGGGTCTTCAGAGGACAAAGACCTTGAAGACGCTGAAATCGATGTCGAGCCGGTGGTGCAACGGCCCGGCGCGTAGTTTCTACGCTCCGGGTAGCAGTACCCAGGTCGTTTCGTACATGACCATGCCGAGCATGAGCAGACGAGGGCGGCGCTTGGTGAAAAACAAGCTATGGCCCTTGAACATCGTAAGAAATAGCATTTCGAACCGAGACTTCGTAGCAATGGTGCCGCTCATTTGGTCTTTCCTTTCTCCGCTGCCGCCACCTTCCGCAAGGCGTTGGCAGTCCGCTGTACTGTCCCCGATGCGAACCGTTAAGGCTCGCTGACATTGGGATATAGAGAGCATTCGTCATGCCAATCGCCTGATCGGCTCATAAGCCGTTATAACAAAGTAACTTACGGATTTTTAGCGTGTTCGCTTATGTGTACAATTCTGTACATCCATTGTCATGGCTCGTTTACGTGTACATTTCTGAACCCCTATACGTAGGGTCTAGTCCTCGTTTACCATGCGCGAATTAGTTCGACTAAAGAGGTGAATTAAGTGGTCTCGTATCGAACGCTGGCCCGGCGAGTCGGCAACGCTGTGCGGCTGGCCGAAGTGCTGCAAATCCTTGTTAAACATGGGTTTGCAGACGTTATTAACCGCCTGGGAATCACGGGGAGTTTGCCTTCCCGAATCGCCCGGCGCTGGATGGGCGGCGAAGAGCCGGATTCTGCGCCCGATACGATAGGAGCGCGGACCCGGGCAGCGTTGACGGAACTGGGTCCGACTTTCGTAAAACTTGGCCAAGTCCTGAGTACCCGGCCCGAACTCATCGGCAATGACATTGCGCTGGAGCTGAGCGTATTGCAGGATCGAGTTCCGCCAGTTCCGTTCGAAGAGATCGAGGGCGCTCTGGAGCGCGCAATCAGTGGGCCGATAGAAGAAGTCTATGCTGAATTTGATCGATCGACGGTTGCGTCGGCGTCTTTGAGCCAAGTGTATCGGGCGCGGCTGCACGACGGCGTAGACGTCGCGGTGAAAGTGCAACGACCGAATGTTTCGCAGGTCGTGCGTTCGGATCTGAATCTCCTTCGCTCGCTCGCGGAGTGGGTGGTTGAACATGTCGAAGACTTCGACTGGATGGACCCGGTCGGCACGGTCGATGAGTTTGAACGATCAATTCTGCGTGAATTGGATCTCACAATCGAAGCGGGAATCATCGAACGTTTTGCCTCGGATTTTTCGGACACGGACCTTGTATTCGTGCCGGAGATTTATCGCGACATCAGTAACGACACGGTATTGGTCATGGATTGGGTAGACGGTGTGCGCATCGATGACGTCGCGCGATTCCCTGAACGCAATTGCGATCCGGAGCGTGTGGCGCTTAATGGTTGCGAGATGATTAGCCGACAAGTGTTTGAGCATCGGCTGTTTCACGCTGACCCGCATCCCGGTAACATTTTTGTGACTCGGGACAACGTCATTGCGTTTCTCGACTTTGGCATGGTGGGTCATCTCGAGCGTGGGGATGCGTCCGCTATGGTCGATTTACTGCGCGCGATCTTTGAAGAAGACGCGGCGGAGTGTGTTCGCGCATTGCTTAGACTCACGACAGCCGTTGATGTTGAAGATCGAATTGCGTTAGAGCACGAAGTGGCTGATTTTGTGGCATTTCGTGCGCGTACGGTCATCGGAGGCGGCCGGTTGGGCGAAACCATTGAAACGCTTACGGACATTCTGCACCGCTATCACCTGCAACTTGCGCCGCGTTTTTCGCTCCTACTCAAGTCGTTAGCCACTATCGAATCAACGGCGCGCACGTTGGATCCGGATCTCGACATCATCCCGATTATGCAGCCACACGTGGAAACCATCATCGCTGAACGGTATGACCCCAAGGCGATCGCGGCTGAGGTGCAGCGCCAAGGACTGTCGTTGGTGCGGCTCGCGCGGGGATTGCCGGAAGACGTTCATGATTTGGTGTCGATGGCACGCAGAGGCAAGCTCAAGATCCAACTCGAACACGAAGAACTCACAAAGATTGCGCGCGTTACAGATCGCGCCGGCAGCCGAATCGCCATTGGAATTGTAATCGCCTCGCTGATTCTCGGTTCAAGTGTCGTGTTGGCGTCTGGCGTTGGGTATTCGACGCTGGCGTTCGCTGGATTTGCCGCTGCAGGTGCGGTCGTGACGTTGCTGCTCGCGTCGATGCTCCGGACACCGGGTAGTTAAACGTTGTCGATGCGCGTCCACGCACATGGCAAAATAAATCTCTATCTAGACGTGCTCGATCGGCGTCCGGATGGGTACACGAATATCGAGACTATTTTTCAAACGGTTAGCCTCCACGATACGCTGACGTTTGATAAACGAGATCACGAATTGGTGTTGACCTGTTCTGACGCGTCGCTCGAGGTGGACGCGTCGAACTTGGTGTTGCGGGCAGCAACAATCCTACAAGCGCGGACGAGTTGCGACAAAGGTGTTTGCGTTCATTTGGAGAAGCGAATCCCGGTCGCGGGCGGTATGGCCGGTGGTTCGGTCGATGCGGCGGCAACCTTACACGCGTTAAACAAGCTGTGGGATCTCGGTTTGGACGACGCAGCGTTGCACAACTGTGCGTTGGAATTGGGTTCGGATGTGCCGTATTGCTTAACCGGCGGAACAATGGCAGCGACCGGCCGGGGCGAGCATCTGCAACGCATCGAACCGCTGCCGAAGACTTGGTTTGTCGTTGTGCAACCGGCATTGGGCATTTCGGCTGGAGACGTCTACAAGCACCCCGCTCTGACGCGCAATACGGAAGACGTGGCTAGTGGGCGTACATCCTCGTTCGAATCCGCGCTGAACAAGTTGCGCAGTGGGCGTGTCTCAGACGTCCTGTTCAATCGTATGGAAAGCGCCATTTTCGTTATGCACCCGGGGCTGGCGGAATTGAAAGAAGCGATGACTCATGAAGGATGCGTTGCCGCGATTGTCTCGGGGTCTGGCCCCACGTTGATGGGATTATGCGAGAGTGAAACGGATGCACTTCGAATCTCTAAGTCATTTTCTGATTTGGATGTTTCTGTGACTCGTACAACCGACTGCTCCATCGTGATAGGTTAGACTCCTATGGCTACGCATGAAATAAAACGGGGCGAATCGATTCAGGCCGCGGTACTTCGCGCTTCGTCCGGCGATACGATTCGGGTGTTGCCTGGGGTGTATCGGTCGCGCGTTGAGTTACGCACGAACGGGATAGAAATTGTCAGCGCGGAACCAGGCCAGGCGGTTACCGACGGATTCGTGTTTCCGGAAGGCTCGCGTGACATCGCATTGCGGGACTTTTCGTGCGTTGGCGATCAACACACAAATCAGCTCGGATGCATCTTTATTGAAGGCGAAAACCACGTGGTGTCCGGCAATACCGTGCGTGATGTCTCAGGCATCAGCGGTATCGCGATGCAGTGGAAACAACTGGATAACGGTGCGTATCGTAACCGTTCCGTGACCGTCGAGAAAAATCGAATTGAGAATTGCCAGTCAGGGATTGGCGCCATCGGTCATGACATTACCGTGCAGGACAATGTCATTCGCGGCCTCAATCGGTTTGATACGGGGCAGGATGCGGATTTCTTCGTGTTCTTTGGGCACACCGTGCGCATCTTGCGTAATGCGTGTTTCGATGGTGTGAGTAAAACGGGATCGGCACACTCGGACGGTGCGCAGACGTATGTGACGGGATCGAATCCGAAATCCTTCGCACGGGACATTCGGATCGAGGGTAACGTGTTCATGGAATGCGATCAGGGCTTGATGTTGGAGTGCTCGCAGCCCGGGCAGGTCGAAGACATTATCGTGCTGGACAATATCTTCCACAAATGTGGGAACTGGGGAGTGAGTGCGCGGGGCGATGGCAAGAAAGTTGGTGGTATTGAAGGCGTGGAAATTGCGCGCAACGTGTTTCACGAAGTGAACCATCCAGAGCAAGGCGCGCCCGCCGCAATCGGTGTACGCGGACCCAACGGGTTCGGCACGGTTCGGCAAAATATTTTTTC
>JAJDAB010000446.1 GCA_029262095.1 Candidatus Hydrogenedentota bacterium | reverse complement strand
GGCCCATGTGTCTTCAACGCCGCTATGCACGTACACCGCGCGAGGTGCGATGCAGGCCAGAAGCATGTGTTGATCAATTGGTAGATCGTCTTCTTGATTTACGAATTTCCAGGCATTTCGGCTGAGCCAATAAGGGAATCGTGCGACCATTTTTTCAAGGGTCTCGCCGCTCTTTCTGCGCCAGAGTGCGGCGCCTGCACACCCCGATTGCGCAGAGATTGCGATGGCGAATCGCTCGTCTTGCGCGGCCGTCCATAGCGTTGCCTTACCCATCTTTGAGTGCCCCATGATCGCGACTCGCTTCTCGTCAATGGCATCATCGGTTTCCAAATAGTCCATCGCGCGCATGGCGCCCCAGGCGACTGCGGACAGAACGCCCCACTCGCTGGCCTTCGGAAAACTCTGACCGTCTTGGTAGAACAGGGGATGAATTCCGCGAAGGAATTCGACTTCATTGTGGCGAACAAGGTCTTGTTGATAGACCGCAACGAACGCATAACCGCGATCGAAAAAATCACCAAGCGGCCAACCGTTGCGCAGTTTGTTCGGTTGATCGGGGTGCGCCTCAAAGTCGCGCGATTTCGTGTTGTTGAAACTGTGCTTCATGAACGCGGGAACGGGGCCTTCTACATTATTGGGCACGTAGACAAGTACCAGCATTTTCGCCTCGCCCTTGTCGTTGCTAAAACGTATTTCGATGTCTTTCCGCGTGGCCTTACCACCCATGAAATCGGCGTCGGTCGCTTTGACCTCGTATTCCGTCGTGATTGGGCTCATAGGCTCGGGCACTCGACCATAGATGAGATTGCTGAAAAGGGATAGTAACTGAGGACGGCGAATCGTCCGCCATTCTTCGGGCGTTGTAATTCGTTTGCCTTCGGCGGTCACCAACAACGGCGGCAGGTGGTAGTTCGGTAACCGGTTTTCTTCGTAGTTTACGTCAAAATCACTTTCCTTCGGTTCGCGGGCGAGCGCAATCGAACTACCCAATAGGAATCCTACGATCAAACCGGCGGCTACAAATTTTCGCATGGCGATACACTCCTCCTTCGAAATAAGGAGCCAGTATAGAGTGTTATAGCCAACACAGCGAGTGTGCCGTTGCACACCCGCTATGACCACTCGTATTATGGGTAGAGGCAATCCCGCGATGAGCGATCCTAAACGAATATTCGACGTACTTGGCACGGACCCGAAAGATCAGATGCGGTTCGTGTTGGACACCGTGCGCGATCTGAGTGCGGCGACAACGCCTCGTGATTTCGTCAAGACATTCGGCGATCACGTCGGCGAGATTATTTCCCGCGACCGGATGATCGTCTTGAGCCGGAACGATGTTCCGGATGGATACTATCTCGTTACGCGAAACAGTGATTGGGAAGACGCGCCGGATCCCTGGAGCGAGCGCGACAAACTTCCGTTGCTGAAGGGAGGAATCCTGGGTGACCTGATCTATGCAGACGAGCCGCGCATCATCAATGATCTGCGCGTTGATCCCGATGATCCTGGGGCCACGTTTCTCGATGGTATGGGCGCTATCATGACGTGTCCGCAGTACCAGAAACGTGAAGCGAAGACCCTGCAGGTTTTTTTGCGCAGACCGGGCAAACCATTCGAACCGTCGATTCTTCCCGAACTGGTTTGGACGTCAAATCTTTTCGGTATCGCAGTTCACAATTCCCGGCTGGGCGAGGAATTGCAGCGGGCCTATGCGATCATCGACGATGAGCTGCGCGTCATTTCTGAATTGCAGCAGGCACTCCTGCCGCCGAATCTGCCGGATGTGCAAGGATTGGAATTGGCGGTTCATTATCAAACTGCTCAGCGTGCAGGGGGGGATTACTACGACCTCTTTCCGCTGGAAGGCAATCGGCTGGGAATGCTTATGGCGGATGTCAGTGGCCATGGCGCGCCGGCAGCAGTTTTGATGGCGATCACGCACAGCATCGCTCGCGCATTCCCTGAATCACCGACCGATCCCGCGCTTTTTCTCAACTATCTGAACGAACAGTTAGTTCGCCATTACACCAACCAGTCGCGCGCATTCGTGACGGCGTTTTACGGGGTGTACGATCAGGATGCGCATGTGTTGACGTATGGAAACGCAGGCCATCCGCCGCCGTTGGTCAAGCACCGGAACGTCTCAAGAATACAGCCACTGGATCTATTCGACAATTTGCCGTTGGGCGTTGAACGCGATGCGCAGCATACGATTGCGGACTTTAAGCTTACGCCTGACGATTTCCTAGTGATGTATACCGATGGATTGACGGAAGCGCGAAATCCTCAGGGTCAGTTGTTTCAGGAAGATGGTCTCGGCGCCGCTGTTTCCCGTGATTGGCATACGCCGCAAGAACTCGTACGTGGCGTGTTAAGTGCCGTAGGCGAATTTACGCAGCAATCGAGCGCGGACGATGATCGCACCCTGCTCGCCGCGCGGGTTCGGTAGAAGGGTTTTCAGATCATGCGAATCGTCTTTGTTTCAGCGCTAATAATTGGTTCGGTCTTGCTCGCGTTTGAAGCCCGCGCGTGTTCTATGTTCACGATCGTGGATGGCGATCGAGTGCTCATGGGTAACAATGAGGACTTTATTAAACCCGGGCACATCTGGTTCGTCCCCGGCAGCAAGAATCGGTACGGTCGCGTCAATGTTGGGTTCGACGATAATTTTGCGCAGGGTAGCATGAATGAAAAGGGCCTGTGCTTCGATGCCGCTGCATTGCATAAAGTTCCGTATACGCCCAACAAAAAGAAAAAGACGCCGGGCAATCTTATCAACAAGATCATGAATGAGTGTGCGACGGTAGACGAGGCTATCGAGTACTTTCACGAGTACAACTGCAAGCATTTGGCGGATGCGCAGTTTATGTTCGCGGATGCGTCCGGCGCTTCGGCGGTGATCACTGGGGATCCCAGCGATCGGATCAGTATTACGCGACGGGATGGTGCCTATCAATTGATTACGAATGACCGGCTCGAGATGTCGGAATACCGATGTCCGCGCTTCGTGCTCGCGGATCGCGTCT